>JALRLM010000154.1 GCA_023254435.1 Hydrocarboniphaga sp. | reverse complement strand
CACGATTCGGCCGAGGACCAGGCGCAGCATGATCAGTTGCTACAGGCGGTGGCCGACCCGCACGTGGACCTGCTGGCTTTCGAGCAGAGCAAGATCCGCGGGGCGATTCGCACCGACTTCATCCTCTCGGCCGAGATCATCGCGATCACGCTGGGCGCCGTGGCCGGCGCCAGCATCACGCAGCAGTTCACCGTGCTGGCGCTGATCTCCGTGGTGATGACCGTGGGCGTGTATGGCTTCGTCGCCGGCATCGTCAAGATCGACGACGCCGGCCTGGCGCTGAGCCGCAAGCCCGGTGCCGGCGCGCAGGCGCTGGGTCGCGGCCTGCTGGCCTTCGCGCCCTGGCTCATGAAGGCGCTGTCGATCGCCGGTACGGCGGCGATGTTCCTGGTCGGCGGCGGCATTCTCGTGCACGGCGTGCCGGCCATGCATCACGTGCTCGAGACACTGGAACACGCGATGCCGGCGATCGCGGGCATCGTGCCGATCCTCGTCAACGCCGTGGTCGGCATCGTGGCTGGCGCGGTGATCGTCGGCGTGGTGCAGCTGATCGGCAAGCTGCGTCGCTAGCGCGGCCTCAGGCTTCCGGCAGGCGGAAGATCAGCAGCATGTTGCCGGGTCCGGCCTGCGCCGGACCGGCCTTGCCGAAGCTGTCGTAGCCCGAATTCACCAGCACATCGCCGCCGGCGACGATGGCGCCCACCGAGTCGATGGTGCCGCCATTGCCGGGCTTGCCTTCGACGTCGACGTAGTCGCCTGCGGTGTCGTAGGACCACAGCTCGGCGCCGTCGCCGCTGCGAAACGCCTTGACCACGCCATCGAGCGAGGCCGCGAACACGACATCGTTGGTCACCGACAGCGCGGCCGAATAGTGCGACGGCTGGGCGACGCCTTCGTGGAGATGCGTGGGGTGCTGCTCCCACAGCACGGCGCCGCCGTCGAGGTCGAGCGCGTAGACGCCCGGGCGCGTTTCGCCGGGCGGCGGATCGCTGGGTTTGACCAGCAGCCGGTTGATCAGCGTCGGCGTGCTGCCCTTGGCCAGCTGCACGTCGTTGATGCCCACGTAGAGGCGCGTGCCGTCGCTGGCCATGCCCCAGTGCACGCCGCCCAGGGTACCGCCGCGACCGAGCTTGCGCTGCCACTGCAGCGCGCCGGTATCGGGATCGAGCGCATACACCACGCCGTTCTTGCCGCCCGCGATCAACAGGTCGGGTCGTCCGCTGCGCACGACCAGCATGGGCGCCGCACCGATGTCGAAGTCGTGACCGGCCGGCTCCACGCAATCGCTGCGCAGCGGCGGCCGCAGTTCGCAGCCGGCGTTCCAGGCATCGCCGGCGGTGGACTGGAAGACCCACAGCGGTGCGCCGCTATCGAAGTCGAGCGCGACGATGGCGTCGGAGTTGTCGGTGGCCGGCGGCGTCAGGTTCTGCCCGGTGCCGACGTAGACGCGGCGCCGCCGCGTGTCGACGGCCGGCGTGCCCCACAGGCTGGCGCCGTTGGGCGCGAGCCGGCGGCTCGACGGCTGGTAGCTCGCGTCGGCGGTGCTGTGATACGTCCAGATCGTCTCGCCGGTGTAGGCGTCGAGCGCCTGCAGCAGGCCATGGCTGCTGCAGCACAGGCGCAGCAGTTCGTGGATGGTCAGCAGCACTTCCTTGCTGGCGACCGGCACCAGCAGCTTGCCGTCGTGGAACTGCGAGCCGCCCGTCACCATGTGGTGATCGGCTTCGGTGCCGACGAAGCGCGACCAGCGCAGCGCGCCGCTCTGCGCGTCCACCGCGTAGTAGTGGCCGAAGTAGTCGCCCGCGAGCAGCAGCGCGGGCTGGTCGGTCCGCTCGGCGAGCAGATAGATCGACGAGGAGCGCAGCGCGTTCTGGCGGTTGGCATCGCGTCGCTGCGGAATCGTATAGGTCCAGTAGCGGCAGCCGCTGAGCCGGTTCATGGCGATCAGTTCGCGGCCGGCGGCGAAGAACACCGCCTGCTGCGTCACCGCCGGCGCGCCGCGCTTTTCGCCGCTGCCGGTGGCCGCATGAGACAGCGCCAGCTGCAGGCGCGCGACCTTGGCCGAGGTGATCGGCGAGGCATAGGCGCGGGTGTTGGCGAGATTGCCGGTGTAGCCGTTGGCCAGCAGGGGCGAGGCGCGATCGACGCGGTCACTGCAATCGGCGGCGAAGGCCCGTGCACCGAGGCTGGCCAGCAACACGATGATGCAGCGGCCGAGCATCGCCGTGTGGCGTGCTGCTCTTCCCATGCCTGTCCTTGGTCTGTCGCCGGTTTGCGGACGGGCCCGCCTGCGTGGAGGCGGGGCGTCGCGGGATCGATCGATGACAACACCTTCCCTGGCGTCGTCATCGACCGTGCGACAACCTTAAGGCGTGGCCGGCCCGGCTGTCAGCCGCGCTCGTGTCGGACGAAGCCGACACGAGCGGTGGGCAATGTTCGCCAGCCGTTTCGCCGTGGTTCTAGCGCAGCGGCTGGCCGTCGGCGTCCAGCACCTGCACCTCGCCGAGCTTCGACGCGCGGATCGGGGCCTCGATGCGCTTGAGGTCGCCGACGATGATCCAGGTCAGCGCGTCGGGTTTCAGGAACTTCCTGGCGGCCGCGTTGGCCTGCGCCTGCGTGATCGCTTCGGCCTTGGGCACCAGGTCGTTGTAGTAGGTGTCGGGCAGGCCGAACTGCAGGATGTTGAGGTAGGAGCCGGCCACTTCGCCGGCGGTTTCGTTGTCGCCGGGCAGGCCGACCACGATGTTGTCCACCGACATCTTCAGCTCGGCCGGGGTCACGCCGCGCTTGCCGACGAAGCCGCGCAGCTCCTTGTCCATTTCGCGGATCGCTTCGAGGGTCTTGTCGGCCTGCACGGGCGCGTAGGCCAGGAAGGGCCGCGGACCGCGCGTAGAGCCCAGCACCGAGCTGGCGCCGTAGCTCCAGCGCTTGTCCTCGCGCAGGTTCATGTTGAGCCGCGACACGAACATGCCGCCCAGCACGTTGTTGGCCACCACCATCGGCAGGTCGTCGGGATCGGACTTGGGCGGCGCCACCGACACCGCGGCGATCAGCGTCTGCTCGGCGCCGGTCTTGTTGATCAGCACCACGCGCGGCCTGGACGGCAGGGTGACGTCGCCGAGATTCTTGACCGGCAGCGGCGTGGCGGGCGCTTTCCAGCTGCCCAGCTTGGCTTCGAGCAGCGGCTTGATCTCGGCCAGCGTGGTGTCGCCCACGATCAGCAGCTGCGCGTTGTCGGGACGCAGCCAGCGCTCGTGCAGGGCCTTGAGATCGGCCGGCGTGATCGCGGCCACGGCGGCCTCGTTGCCGTTGCCCGAGCGTGGGTTGGAGTAGGCGTGGTCGCGGCCGTAGATCAGCTGCGGATACAGGCGCGTGAGCAGGCCGACGGGCTGCGACTTCTCCTGCGCGATGCCGGCCAGGCGCTGTTGCTTGAGCCGCGCCAGCTCGCCGTCCGGGAAGCTCGGGTGCAGCAGCAGATCGGCGAAGACGTCGAGCGAGGGCGCCAGCTGGCGCTTGAGCGCGTTGAGGCCGATCAGCGTCGAGTCCTGGTTGGCGGTGGCGGCGAAGCGCGCGCCCAGGTCTTCGAGATCGCGCGCGATCTGCAGCGAGTCGCGCGTGGGCGTGCCCTCGTCGAGCATCTCCAGCATCATCTTCGAGGTGCCGGCGCCGATGCCGGCGTCGGCCGCGAAGCCGGCATCGACGAGCAGCGTGGCTTGCACCACCGGCACTTCGTGACGCTCGGCCAGCAGCACGCGCAGGCCGTTCGACAGCGTGGCGCGCTGCAGCGCCGGCAGCTTGAGCGCGGGCGCGGCGCCCGGCGCGGGCAGCTTGCTGCGATCGGCGCCGGCCTTGGCGGTCTGGTATTCGGGGAAAGGCTCCACGGTCAGCGTGTAGCGGCCGTCGGACAGCCAGGCGCGCGTGGTATCGCGGATCTGCGCCGGCGTGCTCGCGAACACCCAGCCCAGCTCCTTCTTGTACCAGTCGGGCGAGCCGCAATAGACCTGGTACTGCGCCAGCGTCATCGACTTGCCGCCCGAGCCGTCGATGCGCTCGAGGCTGCGCACGAAGTCGGACTCGTGGCCGATCTTGATGCGCTCCAGCTCCTCCTGCGTCGGCCCCTGTTCGAGGAAGCGCTGCAGCTCCTCGTCGATGGCCTGCTCGACGGAGGCGACGTCGCCGCCGGGCTGCACGGTGGTGGTGATCTGGAACTGCGAGCCGATTTCGAACGGCCCCAGCGAGGCGTCGACCGACGTCGCCAGCCGATCGCGATAGACCAGGCGCTGGTAGAGGCGACTGTTCTTGCCGCCGGCCAGGATCTCGCTGGCCACCTGCAGCAGATTGGTGTCCTGCTCGCAGAAGCCTGGAATGTTCCAGGTCTGGTACAGGCGCGGCTGCGGCACGCGGTCCTGCATCACCGAGCGTTTGCTGCCGCTCATCTTGGCCGGCCAGGCGCCGTGGCGCTCGCGCACCGGGCCTGGCGCGATGTCGCCGAAGTAGTGCTCCACCTTCTTCACCACCTCGTCGGTCTGCACGTCGCCGGCGATCACCAGCACCGCGTTGGCGGCGCCGTAGTTGTCGGTGAACCACTGCTTCACGTCGGCGAGCGTGGCGGCGTTGAGGTCGGCCTCGGAGCCGATGGTGTCCCAGGAGTAGGGATGCCCCGCCGGATAGGTTTCGCGCGCGATCAGGCCGTCGACGCGGCCGTAGGGCTGGTTCTCGCCCTGGCGCTTTTCGTTGAGCACCACGCCGCGCTGCTCGTCGAGCTTGTTCTGGTCGATGGCGCCGAGCAGGTGGCCCATGCGGTCCGACTCCATCCACAGCGTCATGTCGAGCGCCGAGGTGGGCACGTTCTCGAAGTAGTTGGTGCGGTCGAACCAGGTGGTGCCGTTCATCTTGCTGGCGCCGACAGCTTCGAGCGGACGGAAGAACTCGTCGTCGAAGTGCTCGGAGCCGTTGAACATCAGATGCTCGAACAGATGCGCGAAGCCGGTGCGGCCCGGGCGCTCGTCCTTGCTGCCGACGTGATACCAGACGTTGACCGCGACGATGGGCGCCTTGTGGTCCTCGTGCACGATCAGCGTCAGGCCATTGGCCAGCGTATGCTTGCTGTAAGGGATGTCGAAGCTCTGCCGCTGCACTTCGGACGCCTTGGGCGGGGTCGCCGCAGCGGCCAGCGGCGCCGCCGCGGGTGTCTGGGCGGACGCACCGGCGCAGGCCGCGAGCGCGCAGGACAGCAGGGTCGGCGCCAGCGGCGCGGCGAGGCCGCCGAGGCGGCGAGCGAGACGATCCGGGACTACAGGCATGGAGGATTCCGTGAGTGGGACAGGGCATTGTGCCGCGCATCGCATGCGCGGCGCAGCGGCGGCGCGTGGACCGGGCATCGGACCATGAGCGCGCCTGCGGGTTCCTGGCGCGTCGAGGCGCATCGTCTGGTCGGCGCCCGCCAGCGGCCGTCGCCGCACCAGGACGAGCGCGCCGGCTGCGGCATCGACCTGCTGGTGATCCACGCCATTTCGCTGCCGCCCGACCAGTTCGGCGGGCCGTGGATCGACGCCCTGTTCGCCGGCACTCTCGATTGCGACGCCCATCCCTACTTCGACGGCCTGCGCGGCCTGCGCGTGTCGGCGCACGCCTGCATCTTCCGCGATGGATCGATCACGCAGTACGTCGACTTCGACCGCCGCGCCTGGCATGCCGGCGCCAGCGAGTGGCGCGGCCGCACGCGCGCCAACGATTTCTCCATCGGCATCGAGCTGGAAGGCTGCGATACCCAGGCTTTCGAGCCGGCGCAGTACGACACGCTGGCCGGTGTCACGGCCGCGCTGCTGCGGGCCTATCCGACGCTGGCGCCCGAGGCCATCGCCGGGCATTCCGACATCGCGCCGGGCCGCAAGACCGACCCCGGTCCCTGCTTCGACTGGGCCGGCTACCGCCGACGCCTGGCCGGCCTGCTGGCATCATGAGCGCATGCAGCTGATCGCGATCGTCTTGGCGCTGGGCCTGGAACGCCTGCTCGGCCAGGTCGACTGGTGGGGCCAGCCGTTCCTGCAGCAGGCCACCGTGCGCGGCACGCGCGGCCTGTTTCCGTGGAAGTCGCTGTGGCGCAGCCCGGCGGTGGTGCCGGTCCTGCTGATTCCGCCGCTGGGCCTGGTCACGGCGATCGAGAACCAGATCGAAAACCCCTTCGTCTCGCTGGCCTGGTCGGCGCTGGTGCTGCTGCTGTGCCTGGGTCCGCGCGATCTGGCCGACGACATCAACCGCCTGATCGCCGCGCGCGCGGCCGGCGACGAGGTGACGGTGGCGAACCTGTCGCGCGCGCTGCAGCGTGGCCCCGATCCCGATCCCAGCCACCGGTCGATGGTCGGCGCGCTGTTCATCCAGTCGCACGAGCGCCTGTTCGGCATCCTGCTGTGGTTCTTCGTGCTGGGGCCGGTCGGTGCCGTGCTCTATCGCGTCGCCAGCCGCCTGCCGCGCGTGCTGCACATGGAGGGCGAAACGCTGGGCGCGCAGTTCGCCGACACCCTGCACGGCCTGCTGGCCTGGGTGCCCGCGCGCATCACCGCGCTGCTGTTCGGCCTGGCCGGCAGTCTCGACGACGCGCTCAGGAGCTGGGTACAGCTGCGCGGTGATCCGGCGTTCCGGCTCGAAGCGGGCTGGAGCCGCCACACCTGGGCGATCCTGGCTGAAACCGCCATCGGCGGCCTGGAGACCGACGGAGATGGTGGAGGTCCGGCGCTGCCGCCGACCTTCGAGGCCTTGCTGCACGAGGTGCAGCATCTGCAGACGCGCGCGCTGCTGATCCTGCTGGCCTTCTTCGCCTTCTTCGCCACCGGCGCCTGGGTCAGCGGCTTCTGATGCGCGTTGCGGTGCTGCTGTGGCTGATGCTGATCGCCGGCGCCGCGCGCGCCGAGCGCGTGGTGACGCTGGCGCCGCATCTGGCCGAGCTGGTCTGCGCGGCCGGCGCCTGCGACCAGCTCGTGGGCCGCGTCGACTACAGCGACTATCCGGCGCGCGTGCCGACGCTGCCCAGCGTCGGCAATGCCTTTTCGCTCAACGTCGAAGCCGTGCTGGCCTTGCGGCCCGATCTGATCGTGAGCTGGGACGGCGGCACGCCGGCCGCCACGGTGGGGCAGCTGCAGCGCTTCGGGCTTAAGGTGCTGCCGATTCGCGTCAACGCGCTCGACGACATCGAAACCGCTCTGCTGCAGCTCGGCCGGCGGCTGGGCACCGAGGCCGCCGCGCGCCGCGAGGCGCAGCAGTATCGCGAGCAGATCGCCGCGCTGCGCCAGCGCTATGCCGGCGTGCGGCGGCTGCGCGTGTTCTACCAGATCGAGGCCGAGCCGATCTTCACGATCAATCGCGACAGCCCGATCAGCCAGGCGCTGGCCCTGTGCGGCGGCGACAACGTGTTCGCCGACCTGCCACGCCTGGCCGGCGCGCTGGGCCGCGAGGCCGTGCTCGCGAGCGATCCCGACGTGGTGATCTGGGGCGCGCAGGACGCCAGCGCGGCCATCGAGGCCTTCTGGCGCCGCTGGCCGCAGGCGCGGGCGACGCGCCTCGACAATCTCTATGCGGTGGACGCCGATACGCTGGCGCGTTCGACGCCGCGGCTCGTGCAGGGCGTGACGCAGCTGTGCGCGGCGCTCGACCAGGCCCGCGCCAGGATCAAGGCCGACTGAACCGGCGGTGTGCGGCGAGGCGGTCGTTCCGGACTAGTTCAGCCGTTCGGCGCCACATTGCCGGCCTCCCACCGCGAGGCCATTCTGGAATGGAAGGCACCCCACCGCTGACCACTCTGAAGGTGCTGACGCTCAACACCCACAAGGGTTTCACCGCCTTCAACCGCCGCTTCATGCTGCACGACCTGCGCGATGCCGTGCGCGAGGTCGGCGCCGACGTGGTGTTCCTGCAGGAAGTGCTGGGCAGCCACGAGCTGCACGCCACGCGGCAGAAGCAGTGGCCCACTGCGCCGCAGTACGAGTTTCTGGCCGACACCATCTGGGGCCATTACTCCTACGGCCGCAACGCCATCTATCCCGAGGGCCATCACGGCAATGCCGTGCTGTCGAAATTTCCGATCGCGGCCTGGCAGAACTACGACGTCTCCATTGCCGGCCCCGAACGCCGTGGCCTGCTGCATTGCCGGCTGCGCCTGCCGCATCGCGATATCGAGGTGCATGCGATCTGTGCGCACCTGGGACTCATGGAAGAACATCGCCGCCAGCAGCTGCTGCTGCTGAGCCAACTCGTGCGCGAGACGGTGCCGGCCGATGCGCCGCTGATCGTCGCCGGCGATTTCAACGATTGGCGCGTGCGCGCGCATCGCCTGCTTGAAGACGGCTGCGGCCTGACCGAAGCCTTCGTCGAGCACAACGGCGTGGCCGCGCGCAGCTTCCCGGCGCGCTTCCCGCTGCTGCGGCTCGACCGCATCTATACGCGCAACCTGCGCACGGCGCGGCCGACGGTGCTGTCGTCGAGGCCGTGGTCGCACCTCTCGGATCACGCGGCACTGGCGCTGGAGATCACGGTATGAAGAACCCCGGACGGCATCCGTGGCACGGCGGCAATCGCGTGCAGCTGCTCGAGAACGGCGAGGCTTATTACCCGCGCGTGCTCGAGGCGATCGAGGCGGCGAAGGACGAAATTTTCGTCGAGACCTTCATCCTGTTCGACGATCCCATCGGCAAGCCGTTCCAGCAGGCGCTGATCGCCGCCGCACGGCGCGGTTGCCGTGTGGAGCTGACCGTCGACGGCTACGGCTCGGCCGACCTGACGCCGGAGTTCATCGAGGAGATGACGAGCGTCGGTATCCAGTTCCACGTCTACCGGCCCCAGCCGAAAGTCTTTGGCGTGCGCACCAACCTGTTCCGGCGCCTGCATCGCAAGCTGGTGGTCATCGACGGCCGCATCGCCTTCGTCGGCGGCATCAACATCGCCTTCGACCACGTCGCCGACGCCGGCCCGCATTCCAAGCAGGATTACGCGGTGGAAGTCGAAGGTCCGGTGGTGCGCGAGATCCATCGCTTCGTCGAGCTGTCGGTGGCCCGGCACGAGGCCAAGCGTCAGCAGCTCAGGCACTGGTGGCAGCGGCGCAAGCAAGCCATACCCGAGCCCGAGCACGAGCCCGTCGGGCCGGTGGAGGCGATGTTCGTGGTGCGCGACAACGAGCGCCATCACGACGACATCGAGCGCCAGTACCGACTGGCGATCAAGTCGGCGCGCAGCCGCATCGTCATCGCCAACGCCTACTTCTTCCCGGGCTGGCGGCTGCTGCGCAACCTGCGCGATGCGGCGCGCCGCGGCGTGGACGTCACGCTGATCCTGCAGGGCAAGCCGGACATGTGGTACGTGAAGTGGGTGGCGGAGAACACCTACCACTACCTCATGAAGGCCGGTGTGCGCATCTACGAATACTGCGAGCGCCCGCTGCACGCCAAGGTCGCCGTCATCGACGACCGCTGGGCCACAGTGGGATCGAGCAACCTCGATCCGCTGAGCCTCTACCTGAATCTGGAGTCCAACCTCGTCTTTCGCGACACGGCCTTCAATGCCCACCTGGCGTCACGGCTGCGCCATCTCATGCAGCAGTGCTGCCGCGAGGTGGAGTGGGACGCGATTCCGCACCGCGACATCCGGCGCCAGCTGTTCGTGTTCGTGACCTATCACCTGGGCCGGCGCTTCCCAGCCTGGGCCGGCTGGCGTCCGGCGCATGCGCCCAGCATGGGCAGCACGCGGCCCGAGGTGGGCGATGCGCGCGAGGCGCCCGGACAGGCCTAGGGCCGGCAGGCCGCGGCCAGCGTTTCGTCGAGCAGGGCCGGCTCGAAGTCGGCCGAGATCACCGCATCGCCCAGGCCGCGCAGCAGGATCAGGCGCAGCTTGCCGGCCTGCACCTTCTTGTCCAGGCCCATGAGGCGACGGAAATCCTCGGGCGTCATGCCAGGGGGCGGCTGCGTCGGCAGGCCGGCCCGCGCGATCAAGGCGACGCAGCGCTCGGCCACGGCTCGCGTGATCCAGTCGTGGCGCGCCGACAGGTCGGCCGCCATGCACAGGCCGGTGGCCACGGCTTCGCCGTGCAGCCATTGCGTGTAGCCCGTGTAGGTTTCGATGGCGTGGCCGAAGGTGTGGCCCAGGTTCAGCAGGGCGCGTGGGCCGCTGCCGGTTTCGCGCTCGTCGAGGCCGACGATGCGTGCCTTGATCGCGCAGCAGCGCTCGATGATCTCGGCCAGCGAATTGGGGTTCAGCGCCAGGATGCGGTCGAGGTTGGTCTCGAGCCACTCGAACAGCAGGCTGTCGGCCAGCATGCCGTACTTGATGACTTCGGCCAGACCGGCCAGCAGCTCGCGCCTGGGCAGCGTGGACAGCGAGTCGGTGTCGGCGATCACCGCCAGCGGCTGGTGGAAGGCGCCGATCAGGTTCTTGCCGAGCGCGTGGTTGACGCCGGTCTTGCCGCCGACCGACGAGTCCACCTGCGCCAGCAGCGTGGTCGGCACCTGCACGAAGTCGATCCCGCGCTGGTAGATGCTGGCGACGAAGCCGGCCAGGTCGCCGACCACGCCGCCGCCCAGGGCGACGATGCAGCCGTCGCGCGACAGCCGGCTGCCCAGCAGCCAGCTCAGGATCTCGCCGGCCTGGTCCCAGGTCTTGCTGGCTTCGCCGGCCGGCACGATGTAGGCCTGTTCGCGCGTGAGCTGCAGGGCGCCCAGCAGCGGGTCGAGATAGCGCTCGGCGAGGTTGCTGTCGGTGATCACGCGCAGCTTGCGGCCCTGCAGCTCGGGGAAGGCGAGCTCGCTGGCGGCGATGCCGCGTCCGATGCGGATGGGGTAGCTGCGGCTACCGAGGTCGACTTTGAGGACGCGAGTGTTGTTCAAGCTTTCAGGTACCGCGGACGGAAAGGAAGACCCTAAGCCGCGCGTCGATGATCAAAAAACGATCAGAGGGCGGTGGCCGGGCGGTCGATATGATCCTCGATTTCGCGGGCCAGCAGGCGTGCGTTGCGTCCATCGGTGCGGACGATGAGGTCGGCGATCTCGCGATAGAGCGGGTCGCGGGTCTCGAACAGCTGCTCCAGCACGGCGCGGCGATCGGGCACGTTCTGCAGCAGCGGCCGATTGTCGTTGCGCGAGGTGCGATGCAGCTGCTGGTCGACGCTGGCGTGCAGATAGACCACGAAGCCGCGCGCCGACAGCCATTGCCGGTTTTCGACGTCGAGCACGGCGCCGCCGCCCGTGGCCAGCACGATGCCGCCCTGCTGCGTGAGGTCGGCGATGACCAGGCGCTCGCGCTTGCGAAACCCGGCTTCGCCTTCCTTCTCGAAGATCAGCGGAATGTCGACGCCCGTGCGCGCCTCGATCTCGGCGTCGCTGTCGATGAATTCGAGCCCACGGGTCTCGGCCAGGCGCTTGCCGACCGTGGTCTTGCCGGCGCCCATCGGGCCGACCAGAAAGATGTTGCTCTTGTTCACGCGCTCACCGGCGTCATTCCTCGGGCGGTGCCACGATCTGGATGCGACGCATGCTGCACACCTCGGCGGTGTCGCCGCTGCCGGTCTGGCGGCGCACGCAGCCGCGCACGTCGACGTACTTCGAGGTGTCGGTTTCGGCGAGTGCCGGATTGAAGGTCGGGATGTAGTAGCGGGAGGTGGCGATACCGCTGGCATTGGTGGTGCCGCCGCCCGGGAACACGCGTTCGTTGGGATCGTTGGCGTTGCCCCGCGTGACGATGGAGAACAGCACCTGGGCGCCGTCGACCGGCGCGTAGGCGCTGTTGAGCACCGAGAACGACAGGTCCACCGTGCGCTGCGCGCCGGTGTCGTCGGGCGAGGTCAGCACGCGCAGCGGCGCGGTCAGGTCGACGCAGTTGCGGCCGTCGGCCGTGGTCTCGCAGATCTCGTCGACGAACTGCACGCCCGTGGTGGCCGACAGCGTGCCGCTGGTGGTCGTGGTGGAGGTCACGCAGTTGCGGTTCTCGGCGGCGGTCACCTGGACGAAGCCCGAGCGATCCGACAGCACGGCGACCGGCACCTGGAAGCCTCCGTTGGCGTCCAGGCGCACCACGCGCGTCTGTGTTGCCGGCACGTTGTCGCCATTGATGCGCAGCAGGTAGGGGCTGCTGCCGCTGCCCGTGAACACCGCGCTGAGGTTGACGCAGCCGGCGACGCCGGCCTTGGCGATGCCGCTACTGCTGCTGGTGCCCGTGGTCGCCCACTGGAAGCTCAGCGGTACCGCGTTGACCTCGCCCACCGTGCCGCTGGCGCCGAACACGGGCGCCGTGAACTGGAAGCTGTCGGGCTGCACGCGCACCGGGAAGGTGGTCGAGCAGCGGCTGCCGCTCTGCGCGCAGGAGGTGGTCAGCACGGTGTCGTTGGTGGTGACCGCAGCGGCGGTGATGGTGATGGTCTGGTTGCTCGTGCTCGAAGTCGACGGCGTGACCGAGAACGCCACCCGGCCGAACTCGTCGGTGATGCCGCCAATGCCGTTGGAATTGGCCTCGGTGGTCACCGTGCCGCTGGTCACACTGAGGTTGAGCTGGGTGTTCGGACGCGCCGAGCGCGTGGTGGTGACGGTGCCGTTGGCGGCCGTGGTCGTGGCCACGGTTTCGACCAGCGCGGTGTAGCCGCTCTGCGCCGAGCCGGCCGAGGCCGTGGTCGGGCCGGTGATGGTGATCTGGGTGCCGTCGGGAGGGGGCGGTGCCGTCACCGACAGGTTGTAGATGGCTTCGTTGCTTTCGACGCCGTTGTAGTTGGCGACCACGCTGATCGCTTCGGCGCTGCGCGTGGTAACGGTGGGCGCCACGTAGTCGAACGAGGCGGTGCCGTCGAGCGCGGTGGTGCCCTGCACGATGCGCACGGCGGCGTCGGTCAGTGCCGGCGTTACGGTGATGCTGGCGCCGCTGATGCGACCGCCGCTGCCGCAGCCCGTGGAGGGGCGCGACACGGTGACGATGAAATCGGGCACGAACTGGCCCGAGGCGACGGTCAGGCTGCCCGAGGGCACGCGCGCGCCGCTCACGAGCGGACCCTGCACCGAAACCGAGGGCACGACCGTGGGCTGCAGCTCGATGCCCATGACCGAACGGCCCGAGGCGGTGTCGTCGACCATCACGGTGCCGACGATGGAGATGGCCACCGACTCGCGGATCGCACTGCTGGGCGGGGTGAAGGTGAACGGCACCACGCCCGAGCTGTTGGTGTTGGCGCCGTTGAGGCTGGTGCCGCCATCGGGGCGCGTGGCGCGCACCGTGCCGACCGCGCTGGTGGCGTCGTCGGGATCGGTACGGGCCTGCAGCGCGACGTAGACGTTGCTGGCGACGCTGCCGCTGCGGCGCGTCACGGTCGCGGTGTAGCCGCTGGCGGCAACGCCGGGTTCGACGCAGTCGGGGCCATCGAGCACGACGCTGTAGGCGGTGCTGCTACCGCCGCCGGAGCTTCCGCCGCCGTCGATCAGGCCGCCGGTATCGTCGGAGCTGCTGCCGCAGCCGACCAGCAACAACATCGAGGCGAGCCAGGCGCTGCCGAGGGCGTGACGAGCGTTCATGACGATTCTGCGAGCCGTAAAGAGGCGTGAGTATAGCCAAGCTGATACATCAATCAGCGGCCGGAACCTGCTGAAATTACTGGAATCAAGCGCTCAGGTAGCTTTTGTCTACTGCAGCCCTGGGCCCTTCGGGTGCCCGCAGGGTGCTCAGTTGAGCTGCAGGCCCTCGCGCAGGATCTTGGGCGTGACGAAGATCAGCAGCTCGTCCTTGTTGTTGACCGTGAGCCGGTTGCGGAACGCCGCGCCCAGCACGGGGATGTCGCCGAGCAGCGGGATCTTGCTGACGCTATTGCGATTTTCCTGCTGGTAGATGCCGCCCAGCACCACCGTCTGGCCGTTCTGCACGAGCACCTGCGTGGTCACCTTGCGGGTGTCGATCGACGGCACCGTGCCGCCGTTGCCGGTGGTGTAGGTGGCGCCGACGCTGTCGTTGTTGACCGCCAGATCCATGATGATGCGATCGTCCGGCGTGATCTGCGGCGTCACGTTGAGCGACAGCACGGCTTTCTTGAACGACACCGAGGTGGCGCCGCTGCTGGCGGCTTCCTGGTAGGGAATTTCCACGCCCTGCTCGATCGAGGCCTGCTTGGCATTGCTGGTGATCACGCGCGGCGTCGACACGATCTGGCCACGGCCTTCGGCCTGCAGCGCCGACAGCTCGAGGTCGACCAGGTAGTTGCTGCCCAGCAGGGCCAGCGCGATGCGGCCGGCATTGCTGCTGCTGGCCGGCAGGTTGACGTTGAAGCGGTCGTTGAGCGCACCCGGCGAAACCGGGAAACCACCGTTGTTGAGATAGTCGTTGACGGTGGTGTCGTTGGACTCGGCGCTGCCCGAGGTCGTGATCAGGCCGTTGTCGCCGTTGCGGCGTACGGCGCTGACACCGAAGCGCGTGCCGAGCTCCTTGGAGTAATCGTTGTTGGCGATGACGATGCGCGACTCGATGAGCACCTGGCGCACCGGCACGTCGAGCTTGGTGATCAGCGTGCGGATCTCGTTGATCTTCTCGCGCGTCTCCAGCACCAGCAGCGTGTTGGTGCGTTCATCGACGCTGACACGGCCGCGCTCGGAGAGAATCGAGGTTTCGCCCGACTTCAGCAGCGAGGCGATGTCGGCGACCTTGGCATAGTTGACCTGGATCAGTTCGCTGCGCAGCGGCGCCAGCTCCACCTTCTGCTTCTCGGCCTCGGCCTCGATCTTGTCGCGCTCGGCGATCTCGGCCAGCGGCGCCACGATCATCACGTTGCCCTGCTGGCGCATGCCCAAGCCCTTGGTGCGCAGGATGATGTCCAGCGCCTGATCCCAGGGCACGTTCTGCAGGCGCATGGCGATTTCACCCGTCACCGAGTCGGAAACGACCATGTTGGTGCCGGCGACGTCGGCGATGATCTGCAGCAGCGAGCGGATGTCCACGTTCTGGAACGACAGCGAAATGCGCTCGCCGGTGTACTGCGGCTCGTTCTTCTTGCGCTCTTCCTTCTGCGACTGCGACAGCGGCTGCAGTTCGAGCGTGAACAGGTTGCCGGACTGATACGCCACCTGCTCGAAATCGCCTCCGGCCACCGGCACGACGACGATCTGCGCGTCGAAGCCCGACTTCATCGCGTCGATGTATTTGACCGGCGTGGCGAAGTCGAGCACATCGAGCCGGCGCACCTGCGCATCGGCCAGGCTGACGTTGCGGAAGCGCGCGACCACGCGGCCGCCTTCCTCGGTAACGTTGACCGAGGCCTGCGGATTGTCGAGCGTGACCACCACGCGGCCTTCGCCTTTCTCGCCGCGGCGGAAATCGATCTGCGTGATCGCCGACGTGGGGCCGCCCGGCGGCGGCGGGGCCGACACGGCGGCGCCGACGCTGCTCTTGCTGACCGCGGCAGCGTCGAAGGTGATGTAGATCCGGCCCCCGTCGACGCGTACGCGATAACCGACCATCTCGGTCAGCTCGACGACCACGCGCGTGCGGTCCTTGGTTTCGGCCACGGCGATGGCCTGCACCTTGGCGACGTTGACCTTACGGTAGCGCTCGGCCATCGCCAGGCGCACGCCGGGCAGGTCGATCGACAGGCGCGCCGGGCTGTCGGTGGCGAATACCACGGGCTCGGGTGCGGTGTCGGACAGCGACAGTGTGACCAGCACGCGACCGCCTTCGATGGCGACCGCATCGGTGGCTTGCAGCGCGCGCATCGTCTGCGCCTGCGCGGTCGCGGGCAGCAGCCAGGCGATGGCCGCCAGCACCGGCAGCAGCGAGTTGCGCGCAAAGCGGAACAAGAAAAGCCTCATGGCGCGAAACTCCCCCTTCATTGCGTCAGCGCCAGCGTGGCGGGTCGCTGGATATAGCCTCCGAAGCCGTCGGCGACGAGTTCGGAGAGCGTGATTTCGGTTTCGGTGACGGACTTCACCTGGCCGTAGTTCTGTCCCATGTAGCCGCCCACGCTGACGCGATGGATGATGCCGTCGGGCGACTTGATGAGCCCGAAGGTGGCGCGCGGCGTGCGGATGATGCCCTGCATGCGCAGCGCATCGAGCGGATATTCCTCGAGCGCTTCTTTGGGCCGTTTGAGGTCGGGCCTGGGGCCGGGACCCCCGGCGCCCGCGGCCTGCTGGCGCTGCGGCTGCACAGGCACGAAAGGATCGCGGCGTTCGCCGGGCACGTAGGCGTAGGCCTCGTACTCCTTCATCTGCGGAATCGGCTCGATCTGCGTGGAGGTGCGCGACTTGACCTCGGACACCCAGGTCTCGAGATCGCCCATGCCGCGCCCGCAGGCCGTCAGCGCCGCAGTGAGCGCGAGCATCGGAACGATGCGATGTGCGAGCGGGCTCATTTGGGTTTTCCTGCGGCCGGCGGCGCCATTTCGTCGGCGTCGAGATAGCGGTAAGTCTTGGCCAGCGCGGTCATGCGCAACTGTCCTGGAATGACGGCCGCCGCGCCGGGTCCGTTGATCGGTGTCGCCGGCTTGATCTCGACTTCGTCGATGGTGACGATGCGCGGCAGCGCGGCTACGCCGCCGACGAAACTGCCCATCTGGTGATAGCCGCCGATGACGACGATGCGGTTGGGAATCTCGGCGTAGAAGTCCTTGAGCACTTCAGGCTGCGGCTGAAACAGCTCTTCTTCGAGGCTGCTGGCGACGCGCGTCTGCGAGATGTCGGCGAGCAGGTTGGCGACTTCGGTGCGGCTCGGCAGCTGCTTGAGCATGACGCCGAAAGATTGCTCCATTTCCTTGAGCTGCTGCTTGTAGGCGTCGAGCGCGGCGACTTTCTTCTGCTTCTGCTCGAAGGTGGCACGCAGGCTGATTTCTTCCTGCTCGTAGAGATCAAGCTCCTCGCGCAGCGGCTTGATGAAGAACCAGGTGCCCAGCGCGATGATGACGATACCCAGCAGCACCGATGCGGCGATGCGCACCCAGTCCGGCCAGCCGGCTGGATTCTGCGCGTCGATGGACTGCAGTTCGGCGTAAGCCTTGGCGAGATTCATTCGACGATCTCCGCGCCGTCGCCGCTGCCGGGCTTGGTCAGGTTGCGCACCTGCAGCGTGAATTCGCTGGTGCGCTGATTGTTCTTTTCGCTGGTCTTGATGACGACGAGCTTGGGATCGTCGAACCACTGCGAGGCGTCGAGATTCTTCATGTAGGCCGACACGCGCGCGTTGGATTCGGCGATGCCTTCGATCAGCACGCCGCTACCGGTCTGCTTGACTGACGTCAGGCTCACTCCATCGGGCAAGGTGTTCACGAGCTCGTCGAAGAAATGCACGGTGGCGCTGCGCGAAGCCTGCAGCTCCTCGATCACGTGCATGCGGGCGAGCAAGTTGCGCTTGACCTTTTCGAGCTCCTGGATCTCCTTGATCTTCTGATCCACCTCAGCGATCTGCTGGCGCAGGTAGTCGTTGCGCTCGAGCTGGTGATCGACCTGGCTGCTGGTGATCATGTAGCCCAGCAGCGCGATGCCGGCCGACACCACGAAGGCCAGGCCCAGCATGCCGTTGAACTGGCGCTTGCGCAGCTCGCGGCGCTCGGCGCGCCAGTCGAGCAGGTTGATGCGCGCGATCTGCAGCGTCGGCAGCGGCGCGGCGGGACTAGGCGCGGGCTTCTTTCTGGCCATGCGTATCAGCCCGGATCGAAGGCGCGGTAGGCCAGGCCGCAGGCGATCAGCAGCGCGGCGGCATCAGCGGCCAGCTGCGTGGGCCGCGCCTTGGCCGAGACGCTCATGCCGGCGAAGGGCTCGGCGACGACCACCGGAATCTGCAGCTGGTCGGTCAGTGTCCGCGCCGCGTCGGGAATCGTGGCGCAGCCGCCGGCCAGGATGATCTGGTCGATCTGCGCGTGCTGCGAGCTCGATGCGAAGAAGAACTGCAGCGAGCGGTCGATCTGCTGGCCCATGTCGCTGACGAAGGGCGCCAGCACTTCCAGGTCGAAGCCTTCGGGCTCGTTGTGGAAGCGACGCGCCTGCGTGGCTTCCTCCAGCGTCATGCCGTAGTAGCGCATCATGTCGTCGAGCAACTGGCGGCTGCCGAAACCCGAGTCGCGCGTGTAGACGGGCTGCAGGTTCTGCAGCACCAGGATCGAGGTGTTGGTGCAGCCCATGTCGACCAGGGCGATGGTCTTGTCGCGGCCGCCGTCCTTCATCTGATGCTGCAGGAACAGGGCGGCGTTCTGCAGCGCATTGGCCTCGATGTCGACGACCTTGGGCTGCAGTTCGGCCAGTTCCAGCGTCGCGCAGCGGGTTTCCACGTCCTCCTTGCGGCAGCCCGCGAGCAGCACGTCGACGGTGCCCGAGCCGGCCGCGCCGGGGCCCAGCACCTGGAAGTCCAGCGCCACCTGGTCGATGGAATAGGGGATGTACTGGTCGGCCTCGACCTTGATCTGCTCCTCGAGATCGAGCTCGGAGAGCGACTCGGGCATCTGGATGATCTTGGTGATGACCGAGGCGCCCGAGACCGCCACGGCGGCCTGGCGCGTGCGGGCGCCGGAGCGGGCCAGCGCTCGCGCCACGGTCTGGCCCACGGCCGGCGCGTCGAGAATCTGCTTGTCCGCCACCGCGTTGGCCGGCAGCGGTTCGATGGCGTAGGTCTCCACGTGGAAACGGTTGCCACGCTGGGCGAGTTCCACGAGCTTGACCGCGCTCGAACTGATGTCGAGCCCGATCAGTGCGCGATCCTTGCCTCCCATCCCGCCGAACAGCGATTGCATGATCGACATCGTCTACCCCGTCTGACGCGGTTGTGACGCGGCCTGCCGGACATGACGTGCTCCAGCCCCGACCGTAATATAGCGCCCGCACTCCATGAAGCGATCTTGGCTTGCGTCCAGACAGCGGGCGGCTTCGTGATGCGCGGCACTTCGCATTGAGGATGTCGGGATCGCGGTTGGAAGAGGAGTGGGTTTTTTGAGACTGTTGAGCCGCATCCTGTTGATACTCGCCTGCATGGCGGTTGTGGGTTTTGGGCTGCTGGTCGGCGTGTTCTTCGCCGCTAAATGGCATTACGGCAGCCAGCTGCCGTCGGTCGCCTCGATGCGCGAATTGCAGCTGCAGGTTCCGCTGCGGATCTACACGCGCGACGGCAAGCTGATCGGCGAATACGGCGCCGAGCGCCGTGCTCCGCTGCGCTACGACCAGATTCCGCCGCGCGTCATCGACGCCTTCCTGGCGGCCGAGGACGATCGCTTCTTCGAGCACCCGGGCGTGGACTGGCGCGGCCTGGCCCGCGCCGGCGTGGTGCTGGCCACCACCGGCCAGAAGAGCCAGGGCGGCAGCACCATCACCATGCAGCTCGCGCGCAACGTGTTCCTGTCGCCCGAGCGCAGCTATGTGCGCAAGTTCAAGGAGATCCTGCTGGCGATGAGGATCGAGGACGAGCTCAGCAAGCAGGAAATCCTCGAGACCTACCTGAACAAGATCTTCCTGGGCCAGCGCGCCTACGGCGTCGGCGCCGCCGCGCTGGTGTATTTCGGCAAGGAGCCGGCCGACCTGTCATGGTCCCAGGCCGCGCTGCTGGCCGGCCTGCCCAAGGCACCCTCGCGCGACAACCCGGTGGCCAGCCCCGAGCGCGCCAAGGAGCGCCGCGACTACGTGCTGCGCCGCCTGCGCACGCTCAACAAGATTTCCGAACTCGATTACCAGGCGGCGATGGCCGAGCCCGTGACCGTCAAGTTCGCGCTGCCGTCGGTCGAGGTGGACGCCTATTACGTCGCCGAGATGGTGCGCGCCGAGATGGTGGCCCGCTACGGCGAGGGCGCCTACACGGGCGGTTACCGCGTGACGGCCACGGTCGACTCGGTGAAGCAGCAGGCCGCCAACCTGGCCCTGCGCAGCGCGCTGATCGACTACGAGGAGCGCCATGGCTGGAACGGGCCTGAGACCCAGCTGCCGGCCACGCTGCTGGCCGAGAACGCCGATGCCAAGGGCATCGGCAATTTCCTCGATGCGCTGCCCAACGCGGCGGGGCTGATCCCGGCCACGGTGGTCGACTTCGGCGCCGATGGTCTGCGCGTGCTCACGCGCGGCCAGGGCGTGCTGGAGCTCGCCGCCGAGGATTACAAATGGGCGCGCATCACGGCCAAGAACCCGCTCAAACGCGGCGACGTCGTGCGCGTACGCCGCGACGGCGAGCGCTGGCGTCTGGCGCAGCTGCCGGCGGCGCAGGCGGCCATCGTGGCGCTGGACCCGCGCGACGGTTCGGTCGCCGCGCTGGTGGGGGGCTACGACTTCCTGCTCAACAAATACAACCGCGTGCTGCAGGCACATCGCCAGCCGGGTTCGGGCTTCAAGCCCTTCCTGTACACGGCGGCGTTCCAGTTCGGCTTTTCGCCGGCCTCGGTGGTGCTCGACGCGCCCGTGGTGTTCGAGGACGCCAACCTCGAGGGTGCATGGCGACCCGAGAACTACGGCGGTGACTTCAAGGGGCCGATGCGCCTGCGCGAGGCGCTGGTGCAGTCGCGCAACCTGGTGTCGATCCGCCTGCTGCAGGCCATCGGCATCGATTTCACGCGCGACTTCGTGAGCCGCTTCGGCCTGCCCAAGGAGCGCATGCCGCGCGACCTGTCGATGGCCCTGGGCAGCGGCAGCTTCACGCCGATGGAAATGGCGCGCGCCTACGCCGTGCTGGCCAACGGCGGCTTTCTGGTCGAGCCCTACTTCATCGAGCAGATCGCCGATTCGCGCGGCAATCTCGTGTTCAAGGCCAATCCCAAGGTGGCCTGCCCGAGCTGCGCGCAGCTGATCGTGGACACCGCCGGCAATCTGCAGCCAGCCACCACGCCGCCGCCGTCCGATACGCTGGCGCCGCAGGTGGTCGATCCGGCCCTGATCTGGATGGTCGACGACGTGCTGCGCGAGGTGGTCACGCGCGGCACCGCGACCAAGGCGCGCGAGCTCAAGCGCAGCGACATCCGCGGCAAGACCGGCACCACCAACGACGAGACCGACGCCTGGTTCTACGGCTTCGACACGCAGCAGGTCGCGGTGAGCTGGGTGGGTTTCGACACGCCGCAGCCGCTGGGTCGTGGCGAAGTGGGCGGCAAGGCCGCGCTGCCAATCTGGATGGACTACATGCGCACCGCGCTCAAGGGCCTGCCCGAAGAGGTGCTGCCGCGCCCGACCAGCCTGGTCGAGGTCAAGGTCGATCCGCGTTCGGGCCGGCTGGCGGCCGAGGACAGCGGCAGCGCGCTGGTCGAGTTCATGCCGGCCGAGCGCCTGGAGCGCGCCAAGGTCGAGGCCGAGCAGGCGCCGCCCGAACGCACGGTGGGCGAGGACGACCTCTTCTAGCGCCGGGCCGGCGCGATCCGGTCCGTGCATGGGTTGCAGCCATTTCCCGCTCAGCTGATCCGTGATATGCATGCGGGGTCGGGTGCGAGTCCTTCGCCCTGCTCCACTCCAGCGGATACCAGCATGGGAAAGCGCGCGATTGGGTTCCAACGCGAGATCGTGGCCGAGGCGGCCCGTCTGATCTGCGAGGAAAGGCTGACCGACTACCGCATGGCCAAGCACAAGGCGGCCGAACGCCTGGGCCTGCCGTCGCGCTCCCAGATGCCCGATAACGCCCGCATTCACGAGGCCGTCATCGAGTACCAGCGCCTGTTCGGCGGCAACGAGTACGCCGAGCGCCTGCAGCTGCTGCGCCAGACCGCGGTGCGCGCCATGAAGCTGCTGGCCGATTTCAGTCCGCGCCTGGTCGGTGCGGTGGCCACCGGCGCCACCACCGACGCGCATCTGGTGCGCCTGCACGGCTTTGCCGACAAGCCCGAGATGCTCGATATCTTTCTCGAAGGCCGGCACATCCCCTACGAGACCGGCGAGCGCCGCTATCGCTATCCCGACGGCCGCATCGAGGAAGTGCCGACCTGCGAGTTCCTGGCCGGCGACGTCGGCGTCGAGATGGCCATGTTCTCCACCGAAGCCTTGCGGCGGCCGTCGCCCCTGTCGCCGCTCGACAACCAACCCATGAAGCGGCTCGATCTGGCGGCCGCGCAGCGCCTGCTGGAGCAGCCCATCGAAATCGCCGTCTACGACAGCGAAATCGATTAGCCCTCAGCCGGAACGAGCGCAAACGAAAAAGCCGGCTTGCGCCGGCTTTTTCGTGATTCGCCCCAAGTGAGGCGGCGGATCGATCAGCGCTTGTCGACGCCGACGTAGTCGCGGACGGCGGCGCCGGTGTAAACCTGACGCGGACGCGCGATGCGCGTGGTCGTGTCGGCGGTCATCTCGTTCCAGTGAGCGCACCAGCCCACGGTACGGCCGACGGCGAACATCGGCGTGAACATGTTGACCGGAATGCCGAGCGCTTCGTAGATGATGCCCGAGTAGAAGTCGACGTTCGGGAACAGTTTCTTCTCTATGAAGTAAGGGTCGTTCAGAGCGATGTGCTCGAGTTCCTTAGCAACCTGCAGGAGCGGGTTGTTTTCAACGCCGAGGAGTTCCAGAACTTCGTCTGCGGACTGTTTCATAACGGTCGCGCGTGGGTCCATGTTTTTGTAAACGCGGTGGCCAAAGCCCATCAGACGGAACGGATCGTTCTTGTCTTTGGCGCGAGCGATGAACTCAGGAATGCGGTCAACGGTGCCGATTTCCTTGAGCATTTCGAGACATGCTTGGTTTGCGCCGCCGTGTGCCGGACCCCAGAGACATGCGATGCCTGCTGCGATACATGCGAACGGGTTTGCACCCGAGGACGATGCGAGACGCACGGTCGAGGTCGATGCGTTCTGTTCGTGGTCAGCGTGCAGGGTAAAGATACGGTCCATTGCGCGAGCAAGGATCGGGTCAACCTTGTATTCTTCCGCAGGCACAGAGAAGCACATGTGGATGAAGTTTGCCGCATAGTCGAGGTCGTTGCGCGGATACACGAACGGCTGACCGATCGAGTATTTATACGCCATCGCAGCGATGGTCGGCATTTTCGCAATCAGGCGGTGCGACGCGATTTCACGCTGACGTTCGTCGTTCACATCGGTCGAGTCGTGGTAGAACGCGGACATCGCACCAACAACGCCCACCATGGTCGCCATCGGGTGGCTGTCACGACGGAAGCCACGGAAGAACATGTGCATCTGTTCGTGGATCATCGTGTGGCGGGTGATGGTGAGTGCGCGAGTGACGCGGGTTGCCCCCTCACCCGGCCTTCGGCCACCCTCTCCCCCCCGGTGGGGGGCGAGGGACACGATTCAAGCCAGCGCGCACCCAACGGATGGTTTTGGGTAACTGAAGGCACAGCG
>JALRLM010000139.1 GCA_023254435.1 Hydrocarboniphaga sp. | reverse complement strand
TCCGGACTTCGCGCAACGCATGAGCCTGGTCTGCGCGCCCGATGCGCTGCTGGCCGCGCTGCGCGCGTTCTGGCAGCAGCAGGGCATCGCCGATCGCCTGCGCTGGGAGCATTACGGACGCTTTGTACCGGGTTCGCTGGGCGCGTCCGAACTCGCCGTGCGCTGCCTGGGCTCGGGCCAGGGCTTTCAGGCCGTCGCCGGCCTGCCCCTGCTGCAGCAGGCCGAAGAGGCGGGCCTGGCGCCGCGCTACGGCTGCCGCAGCGGCATCTGCCACAGCTGCCGCTATCGCAAGCGCAGCGGCGTCACCCGCAACCTGCTCACGGGCGCCGAGTCGGCGGAGCCCGACGAGTTGATCCAGCTGTGCATTTCCTCGGCCTGTTCGGAGCTGGAAATCTCGGACCTGTAGCCCCGCGGCGCAGGCCGCGAACGACGGAGCGCTGCCATGAAAGACGACATCCTGCGGGACCCGCAACGCCTGGAGGCCTTGCGCCAGGAGATCGATGCCAAGCGGCGCGAGCTCATGGCCGATCTCGGCGAGCGCGACCTGCGCTACATCCGCCGCGTGATCCGCGTGTCACGCGGCTTCGCCATCGCCGGTCGCGGCCTGCTGATGTTCGCGCCAGTGGCGCCGCTGGGCTGGGTCGCCGGCACGCTGAGCCTGGCCGTGGGCAAGATCGTCGAGAACATGGAGATCGGCCACAACGTCATGCACGGCCAGTACGACTGGGTGGGCGACCGGCGCCTGGATTCGCGCTATTACGAATGGGACAACGTCTGCGCCGCCGAAGACTGGCATCAGTCGCACAACGTCAAGCATCACGACCTCGCCAACATCGTCGGCCGCGACCCGGACTTCGGCTACGGCGTCATGCGCCTGAGCCACGACACGCCGTGGAAGCCGCGCCATCGCGCGCAGGTGGTGCTCGGCGCGACGACGACGCTGCTGTTCGAGTGGGGCGTGGGCGTGCACGACGCCGAGCCCAGCGCCCTGCGCGACGGCCAGATCAGCTTTCGCGAATTCCGCAGCCGGCTGGTGGCCTTCGGCCGCAAGGCGCGGCACCAGCTGTTCAAGGACTACGTGCTGTTTCCGGTGCTGGCGCTGCTTACCGGCAACGCGCTGGGCGTGCTGGCCGGCAATTTCGTGGCCAACCTGCTGCGCAACATCTGGGCGGCGGTGGTGATCTTCTGCGGCCACTTTCCGCAAACCACGCGCACTTTCACCATCGAGGAAACCGCCAACGAAAGCCGCGGCGCCTGGTACGCGCGCCAGATCGAGGGCTCGTCGAACATCGAAGGCGGCTGGCTCATGCATTTCATGAGCGGCCACCTGAGCCACCAGGTCGAGCATCACCTGTTCCCGGACATTCCCTCGCACCGTTATCGCGAGATCCAGCCCTGGCTCCAGGACCTGTGCCGGCGCTACGGTCTGAGCTACAACACCGGCAGCCTGTGGCGGCAGTATGGATCGGTGCTCTGGCGCATCGCACGACACTCGGGGCCGCCGAAGCTGGCGATGGGCTAGCGTCTCGCCCCAAACGAGAACGCCGCGCTGAGCGCGGCGTTCTCGTTTACACGATGACTTGAGCGGCCACTTCAGCGCCGATCCACCGGCGCGATCAGCGAGCCCAGCAACAGGCCGGTCAGGTAGCTGCTCGATGCCAGGCCGACGAAGCTGGCCAGCGAGGTCGCCAGCGCGGTCGGCTGCGTGCCGGGCATGCCCTTGGTGGTGTCGGTGTCGGCCTGCGTGAGCTCGCGCATGAACAGGCCGTCCTGCACCAGCCAGCCCTTGCCATCGGCGTTCTCGTAGATGTTCAGGCCATTGCCGTACAGCGCGTCGAGCAGGCGGCCGTTGTCGCTCTGCGTGATCGACAGGTCGCCGATCTGGTTCTGGTCGACGCCGTTGACCACCATCGCCTGATCGCCCTTGGTGATGACCAGCTGGCCCGTGAGCGTCATCGACGGATTGGCGTCGTAGGGCGTGGTGTTGATGGTGATCGTGGTGCCGTCCTCGAGGTTCATGGTCATGGTGCCCCAGAAGTCGACGTCGGTGCTGCCGTTGCCGTCCATGTCGAAGTGCGGGTCGCCCCAGATGCGCGAGCGCTCGCCGGTTTCCTTGTTGGTCAGGATGAACTCGGAATTGTGCTCGTTGATGTCGATGGTGTAATTGCCGAGATCGATCTGCGCCTGGCCCTGGCCGTTGTTGCTCGCCGTCCATTCCTGCGGAGCGGGATTGAAGATCGAGGGCGACGGCACGTCGGGACCGCTGCCGCCCGTGAAGCGCTCGAGCTGTCTCATGATCGCCGTGGCTTCGGCAAAGCCGATGCGACCGTCCGAGGCCGCCATCGCCAGCGACGACAGCAGCTGCGTGCGTTCGCCGGCCGAGAGCTTGGACAGATCGGCGTTGGCGATGGCACCCGACAGCGCGCCGATCCACATGCCGTTGCCGCCCGCCGAGTCGAGCAGCGAATCGGCGGCCTGCAGAAACGACAGGTCCTGCAGGCTCTGGCCGATGGCATCGCTCACGTAACCCGCCAGCGCATTGAACAGCGGGTTGCCCGGCGTGCGGCCCAGATTGATGTCGGGAAACGGCCAGGCCGACTCGAGCGAGCCGATGCCGTCGCTGGCGAAGGATTCGATCATGCCGGTCAGCGTTGCGGCGTCGCGCGCACTGAGGTCGCCGTCGCGCGCCAGCGCGCGCGTCAGGCTCAGCACCGAGCGCTGTTCGAGGGACGACAGCTGCGAGCCCGAGCCGATCACGGCGGAGGCCACGCGCAATTCGGCCATGCCGCCATCGCGCGTGGACGACAGCGCATTGAACATCTGGTTCTGGAATTTGCTGTCGCTGCTCAGGGCTCCCGCGCCCAGGTTGAACGATGTCATGTATCCCTCTCAGTCCTTTGATGGTGACGGCGATCGTGCCGGTCGATGCTCATGAAATCGTCTGCATCGCAGTGCGACACAGGCTGGACACATTGGACGGTTTGCAGCACTCGCGGCGCCATTCGGAGCGGCCCTAGCTAGGGTCTGCACCAGCAGCCGATCGCCGGACCGGCGCCCTAGGCTGCGAGCGTCGGCGCCCGCACTGGGCACCGCGATCGGACACCCCAGCGGAATAGCCGCATGAGCGAAATCGCAGGCAAGGCGGGATGGCGGCATTCGCTGCGGCTCGACACCACGGCCGAGCTGCGTGCGGAAGAAGCCGGGCAGGACGCGGCCGACGCCCTGCACGAACTCGGCATCGAAGACGAATTGCGCGAAGAAGCCGCCGATGCCGATGCGGCGCGCAGCCCCGAGCTGGCGCGGCAACGACACGATTCGCAATGGCGCGGCTCGAGCCTGCAGCTGGCCGATCCCCAGGCCGACACCCTGCCGATGGTGCCGCCCGATACGCCGCTCAGATCCGCGTCGGGCAAGAATCCCAGTGTCGTCGACGGCGTGACGACGCTGGAGCGTTACGGCTACGTGCTGCAGGGCTTCGGCACGCTGAATCTGCCGGCCGGTCGTCGCGCGCTGCGCCGGCGACGGCGCATCAACGTCGCGCTGTGGATTTCGGTGGTGCTTGTCTACGGCGGCATCGCGGCGCTGATCGGGCTGCAGTTGCCGCAGGCGCACGCCGCGAGCCTGCCCCGGCCGCGCGCCCTGCCCTGGTTGCTGCTGGTCGCCTCGATTCTGCTCTGGCTCGCGGCACGACGGATGCGGCGCCGCAAGCGCCGCATCGCCGACCCCACGCAGTCCGATGCGGCGATCAGCCCGCGACGAAGCCCTGCGCCGTCAGCTTGAGCCGCTTCAGGTCGATACCCTGCTGCAGCACCGACTGGTGAACCGCGCTCTGCAACTGCGCAAGGCCGGCGCGATCGCCGCTCTTGACCAGCTCGTTCTTGGCACCACCGGCCACCGCCGCCATCAGGCCCAGGCCTTCGGCCGCGCGCTGCTTGTCGACATCGCCAAGCCCGGCGACCTTCGGGTCGCTGAGCAGGGCCGTGGTGAGCTGATCGTGCACGGCCTGGATGCCGGCGCGATTGCGGCTCGCGTCCGCACCGTTCACGACTTCCCAGTTGATGATGTAGTAGGCCGTCATGACATCGGCCAGGTTGGTGCCGGAGTAACCGAAGCTGCCGAGCAGTCGATTGAACTCGCGCCAGATCTGGTCCGTGTACAGCGCCTGCTGCACCGAGCCGGCCTGCGACGGGTTGGTCTTGGCGATTTCGGCCGACAGCTCCTGCCGCACGCTGCGGCTGACGTCGGCCGATGGCGTGTAGTCGAACGCGGCGGCCGATGCACCGCCACCGCCCTTGCCGAACACCGAGGCCAGCCCCGTCGCGGGCTTGACGGTCGACGGCGCCGAGAACGCCTTGCCGCTGACCGACGCGAGGCCGCTGCTGCCCTTGCCCTTGCTTGAACCGCTCGCGCCGGCGGCGTCGCGCGCGATGCGCGTCTGCTGCTGCACGAGAATGCTGTTGGTGATCGTGCTGTTGACGATCGCCGCCGAGCCGCCCGGATCGTAGACCGAAATCTGCGCCTGCACGACCAGCGGTGCGGACAGAACCAGAGCGAACAGCAGGCCATCCTGGCCCTGAAGCTTTCGGCTTCGTTTCATGAGCACTCCTTCTCTCATCGTTCCATGTCGCCTCGGCGCGCGGACCGAGGCTCGGGACATCATTGTGCAGCAGATTGTGCCGCAGACGACAAAGGCAGGACAGCTCGCGCTGCCCTGCCTTTGCTGGCCACCGGCTTGCCGCAAGGGCAAGCCGGTGTGCGTTGCCCGCCGCTTACTGCTTACGGGCCAGGCCGGCGAGACCTTCACCGATGGCCTTGATGGCCGTGTTGAAGGTGTTCGACAGGATGCTGAACATCTGCGACTGCGCCGCGAATTCGGAGTTGACCGAAGCGAACTGCTCGGCGTCTTCCTTGGCATCGAGGTGGGCCATCTGGTCGCTGAGCTCGACCATGCGGTTGAGCTGCTTGCCCATCTGCTGACCCATGGCCTTGGCCAGCGCTACCAGCCAGCTGTCGGCGGCGCCGTCGCCACCTTCGCTGGCGGCTTCACGCGAACGCGTGTTGAGCAGGTTGGCCATGTCGCTGGTCAGCTCGCTCTGGGCGCGATCGAGTTCGCCCGTGTACTGGCCATCGGCGCCCTGGTTGGCCGATTCCACCACCTGGTCGACGAGATCCTGCGCGATGTTGCCGCCGCCCGATCCCAGGCCACTCGACGAGCCCAGACTGCCGCTGAAGGCCGTCATCATGACGTCCTTGAGCGGGCCGCCGATACCGACCATGTCGAGCGCGCTCGAGAAGGCCTGCGTGGCGAACTGCGTGGCGACTTGCTGCGCCAGCGCAACCCAGGACGCGCCGCCGGTGATGAAACCGGTGGCGAACATGGCGACATTGACGATGGAGCTCAGATTCAATCCGTTGGACATGGCGACCTCTCAGTGATTTGACGATTCCGTTTGTCTGAAAAAACCCTCTTCACTTCCCCAGGTGAGGCACTGAGAGGGCAGCTGAACTTGCTGGAAAGCTGCTGCGACCGGCGGTTGTCTTCCGTGCAAACCGCTGCGATCGGATTCCATTATCGACGTCGCCGCGCAATTCACTATTCGGTCAGCCCCTAGCTAGGGTTAGTCACAGGGTCTGTATCGCCGACCTGGGGTTGACCCTAGTTGGCGGGCTCGCCGCTGCGTTCTTCAATGCGGCATGAACAGCAACGTTCACGACATGCGCACGCCGCCGCGCAGGCGCCTGGGTCGCGAAGTGCTGCGCACGCGGCGCCTGAGCCTGCATGAGCTGTCGCTGGGCGATGCGGCCGAACTGCTCGTGCTCGATCGCACACCGCGCGTGCACGAGCTGCTGCTGGACGATCACGCCAGCAGCCTCGACCAGGGCTTCGCCATCGTCATCTGGGCCTCGCAGTTCTATCGCCAGCATCCGGGCCTGGGCATCTGGAGCACCTACGATGCGGAGCGCCGATTCATCGGCACCTTCTCGCTGATGCCAGTCGATGGCGGCGACGTGGAGATCGGCGTGCGCCTGCTGCCCGCGCACTGGGGACGCGGCTATCCGCTCGAAGCCGGCCACGCGCTGTGCGCGCATGCCTTCGACACGCTGCAACTGCCGCGACTGATCGGCCTCGTGCATCCCGACAATCGCGGAGCCCGGCTGGCCCTGCGCCGTCTCGGCTTCGGCGAGGACGGCGAATGCCTGCACTTCGGCAAGCCCGCGCTGCGCCACGTGCTCGACTCCAGCGACTGGCACCGGAACGCCGGCAGGCTATCGCGCTGAATGAAAACGCGGTATGTCGCCACGACGCTTCTGACCGCGATGCTCGTCTGGCAGCCGGCATCGGCGCAGATCTATGCCGCGGACGCGGCGATCGACTACGTCAACTCGGGCATGATGACGCAGTCGATTTCGTCGGTGACACAGCAGATGGCGCTGGAATCATCGGCCAAGCAAGGCCAACCGAGCCCGACGCCAGAACTGCGTGCGCTGCGCTATGCGCGCTCCGATGCCGTCGCCGCGCAGGTGCGCGCCGATTTGGTCGAGCAGTTGGCCGCCAGCGATCCGGCGCAAAAGCCCGCGCTGCGCACGGCGCTGTCGAACGATGCTATCTGGCAGGCGTTCTCCGACATGCTGGCGCGTAAAGGCTGCGACAGCCGAAACGTTGCCGACGTGACCGCCGCCTACTACGTGAGCGCCTGGGAGATCATCAACGATCGCCAGGCCTCGGCCACTCATCTGCAGGCCGTGCGCGATCAGCTGACGCGCGTGCTCGTGGCCCAGCCCCGGCTCTCCGGCTACAGCGATCAGGACAAGCAGCAGGCGGCCGAGGCCATGGGACTGCGTATCGCCCTGGCGGGCGCCGCCGATCGCCAGCTGGCTCGTCGCGGTGATCGCCAGGCCCGGCAGGAATTGCAGAAGATGCTCTACGCGTCCGTGCTCGACGAGGGCGTCGACCTCAAGGCCGTGCGGCTATCGTCCGACGGCTTCAGTCGCGACGATTAGCCGTGAAATAGTGCTTGCGTCAGGCCTCGTCGCGGCGCGCCGGGGCGCCATCGTCCACGGCATTCGCATCGTCCTGCAGGGCCTGTGCAAAGGCATCGGCCGAGCCGACGGCGCCGTACTGCGCGGCGCGCGCCACCTGCAGTCGCGCCTCGTTGGCGAAGTCGCGACGGAACAGCCGCAGGGCTGGCGTATGCGCGGCTTCGTCGAGCATGAACAGCGCCAGGCCAGCGTCGTCGTGAAAGTAGGTCTGCGCCTGCGTGGGTGTGACGCTGCCCCTGTTGAAGGCCTGCGCCAACGCATCGAGCACGGCGTCGAACTGCGCGACGCTGATGGCGCCGCTGTCGACGAGTTGCGACAGCAAGGCGCCGTCGAACCAGCCGCCGATGGCCTCGCCGTCCTGGCTCAGTTGCTGCGCCAGTGCGAGTCCGCGCGCATCGGCCGGCACGGCTTCGATCTGCGCGGCGAAGCGCTGCAGGCTGTCTGCCGCCACGGACGAAACCGAGGTCGCGGACGACGCCGCGGCTGATGCGTTGCTGGAGGCGGCGCCGCCGCCCAGGTTGCCGAACGTTTTGTCGATATGCATGAGCAGGCCTTCCCTGGCGTCTCGAGGCCTGGACACAGTAGCGATCGGACGCACGCCCGCGTAGCTGGTGATGCTCCCACCTCGGGTGAACCCGAGTTAGGGCCGTACCGGATGGGCATGCGCGAAAAGCGTCGATATAACCGATGACATTGCCGTTTTGTTAAGCGCCAGCGAGGAAATCCGCGATGTCCGTCTCTGCCACCGACACTCTCTCGTCCAACACGCCAACCCAGTCGGGCTACTGGCACTACGAGCCCAGCTCGCACGAGCTGTTCAAGGGCGACGAGCTGTCGAGACCCAACGAGAAACAATTGCCGGGTCGCACGCTGTCCGCGCTGCAGATCGACGGCAACGCCACCAATGCCGGCGATCGCAGCACCACGCAGACCGCCGACGGCAAGGACGTCTACGTCGATCCGCTGCACGAGACGCGCGAGGTGAGCATCGCGCGCGAGCGCACCATCGTCGATGGCGGCTTCGGCCAGCGTTACGTGTCGTCGGACCAGCTCGTGTTCACCACGGGTGCCGGCAACGACAATGTCGGCGTATCGCGCAACGACGACGGCACCTATCGCGTCACCGTCAACGGCGAGGAATACGACGTCGCCATGGCTCCGGATCAGGAGCTGACGATCCGCAGCGGCGCCGGCAACGACGTGATCGCCGTCGATCCCGATGTCGACATCAACATCGTCGTCGACGGCGGTGCGGGCAACGACCGCATCACCACGGGCGCCGGCAACGATCGCGTCGACGGCGGCATCGGCGACGACATCATCTCCACCGGCGCAGGCCGCGACGATGTCTTCGGCAACGGCGGCAAGGATCGCATCGACGCCGGCGCCGGCGACGACGTGGTCTACGGTGGCGACGGCGACGACGAGCTGCTCGGCGCCGCCGGCAATGATTACCTCGAAGGCGGCGAAGGCGCCGATCGCATCCTGGGCGGCGATGGCGATGACATGCTCTCGGGCGGCCTCGGCAACGACACGCTCGAAAGCGAACTCGGCAACGATCGCGTCTACACCGGCGGCGGCAGCGATACCGTCAGCAACAGCGCGGGCAGCGACACCGTGTATGCGCAGGCCACCAGCGATCGCGTGAGCGCGGCCGACGGCGCCCGCAACACGGTGGTCAACATCGAGCTGAGCGGCACGCCGGGCAGCCAGGGCGTCAGCGTGCAGGGCTCGGATGCTTTCCGCCAGCGCGTGGAAGCCGACATCGAGTTTCTGCGCTCCTCGCCCAACGGACAGCAGATGCTGGCCGAGTTCGATGCCGCGGCCGCGCAGGGCAACACGGTGACGATCGTCGAACTGCAGAACGAGCAGAACGGCTTCGCCAGCAGCAGCGGAGGCGAAATCGTCAACGGTCGCCCTTCGCCGGGATCGGATGTGACCATTGCCTACAATCCGGCCTTCCACATGGCCGATTTCCCGGCGCCCGTGGTGGTGCTGTTCCATGAGATGTCGCATGCCTACAACGGCGTCAACGGCACATTCCAGCCCGGCGCGTATGCGGGCAGCGACCTGCAGGACGTGAACGCCGGCGTGCCGAATGCCGAACGCCAGGCCGTGGGCCTGGACACCACCGCTCCAGCCTTCGACTTCGACCGCAATCCCAATACGCCGCCCACCACGCACAATCCCACGGCGCTGACCGAGAACGGCCTGCGCACCGAACTGGGCCTGCCGCTGCGCGAGCACTACGCGCTGTGATTGCGCTGGACTGACCCGTCACCTTTCGCCGGTGTGGCGGGTCAGCCTCGATTCATCGCCATGAGCGTATCGCTTCGCCGTTGGCCAGACGGCCTGCGCCCGAATTCTTGATGCGGCGCTCGTCGCTCTGCTATCAGTCGAACGACGAGGGAGACGACGCGATGATCGGACTGGCGACGGTGCAAACCATCAGCGGCATGCAGGGACCCAGCGTGCCCGTGGTCAAGCTGCACTCGGCGCTCATGCCATCGGGTCGATTCTCCCCCTGGCTCAAGATGCTGCTGTTCGCCTGCGTGCTGCTGTCCAGCTTCGCGGCGGCCGACGGTGGCGAGCCGCTCTCCGATCTGGCCTTTGGTCCTGCGATGCCAGCGTCCCTGCCTCTGCGTTGAAGCACCCTGCTGGCTGACACGGCGGAACCGCGCGTAACCCACCCGCAACATTCCGAGGCCAGACCTGGACATATGGTCCACGCAGATCTTGCGTTGCTGTCGATCTGGGAGACTGTGACCGAACGCTGTGCGAGAACAGGCTCGGGCGACGATGGAGCGCGGCAGCGTAATCTGAGTTTTCGTTAGCAAAATTCCTACACCGTCGTGGCATGGCTTTGGCTACCTTCGCCAGTACAAGCAGCCGTCGGACCACGTGGACGTCGGCATTTCTCAGGGAGACGCTGTAGTCCGGCGTCTGATGTTGCACAGAGACTGATGAGTTTTATTCCCAACACCGCCAGGGCGATGTTGATCGCCAGCGGGCTCATGACGGCGCCCTTGTCCGCTTGCGCAGCGGACGGCGCCCGTGATGTTCCGGCGCCGCCAGCTTCCTTTCCGACGCGCGCCTCCAGCCTCTACATTTCGGCCTCCTGTCAGCAGGACCTGATGCTCAAGGTGGGCCGTCCCGTGCTCGCCGCCGGTCAGCGCAGTGTGCTGGGCAGCGCGCCCACGCTGCAGGTGCGCACCGGCAGCAACGAGTTGTCGCCACCGCTGGCCCAGTTGCAGTACCAGGCCTCCGACAGCATCAGCCACACGCTGCACGAACAGATCGCGGGTCGCATGATGGCCTACGATCCCGCTCAGGCGGCGCCGATTCAGACCCTGCTCGTCAGCGGTGAAGTCTGGCGTGATTTCGACGGCCTGCTGAGCCGCCTGGGCCTGTCGAGCCGCAACATCGCCGACGTGATGACCTCGTACTACGTCGGCAGCTGGGAAGTGGTGAACCAGACCGTGGCCTCGGCCGCGTTCTGGCTGGGCGCGCGCAAGCAGATCGCCGCGTCGCTGTCGCGCAGCCCCGAGATTCTGCTGATGTCCGATTCGGAGAAACAACGCTCCTCGGAAACGCTGGGCATCGTCACCGCGGTGACGAGTTCGGCCTGGCAGGCCATGCAAGTGCAAGGCGATCAGATCGGTCTTCTGGCCTTGCAGAGCAGCGTGCACCAGTCGCTGCTGCAGCAGGGCATCGACATGAAGCGCCTCAAGCTCAGTCAGCGCGGGTTCGCCCCCGGCTGACACGATTCGCGACCCAGCCTGCTTGGGCAGCTCTGTGATACTGGGGTAATCCCCAGTATTACCGTCGCTGCAGTATGGCGATCATGAGGACAGACAAGGATTGTCTGGAGGTGGACATGGAACGTCTTTATCGCGATGAGCGCGCAGCCGGTCGCCCCGATGCGGATCGCCTCACGTTCGATTGGCAACCGCAGGTGCGCAAGGAGGCCCAGCGCGAAATGGCCGCCAGCCTCGCGCCAGGCCAGCCGCAGCGTGCGGCCCTGCTGCGACAGGCCTTTGCCCAGCGCGATTTCGTCACCGAGTTCAAGCAGCAGTTCGATCGCTACGGGCTGCGCGCCAACGATCTGGGCGATGTTACGGCGGCGCACTGGCTGGTGATGTGGACCGTGGTGCAC
>JALRLM010000114.1 GCA_023254435.1 Hydrocarboniphaga sp. | reverse complement strand
CACGCGCAGGTCGACCAGGCCCGGCACGCGGCGCAGCTTTTCCAGCAGCGCGTAGGCCACTTCACGGTTCTTGGGACTGTTGCCGACGACCTGCACGTCGATCGGCGCCGGCAGGCCGAAGTTGAGGATCTGGCTGACGATGTCGGCCGGCAGGAACGCGAACGAGGTCGACGGGAACTGCTCGGGCAGGCGCTTGCGCAGCTCGCGCACGTAGTCGGGCGTCGGTCCGTGACCGTGCTTGAGCGCAATCAGGATGTCGGCATCGCCGACGCCGATCTGGCCCGAATTGCTGTAGGTCAGGTTGATGCCCGACGCCGGCAGGCCGACGTTGTCGACGATGCTATCGATCTCCTCGGGCGGAATCACCTGCTTCATCGCCGCTTCGATCTTGTCGACGAGGATGGCGGTGTCTTCCACGCGCGTGCCCGTGGGCGCACGGATGTGCAGCTTGATCTGGCCGGCGTCGATGCTCGGGAAGAAGTTCTGGCCCAGCACCGGATACAGCAGCGTCGACAGCAGCATCGCGCCCAGGAACGCGCCGACGAACAGGCCGCGACGGCCCATGACTATCTGCAGCGTTTCGTAGTAGCGCTTGCGGAAGCGTTCGAAGCGCGCCTCGAAGCCGCGCTGGAAGCGCTGCAGCGGATTGCTCGGCGCCTGCTCGTGCGCATGCGGGTCGTGCTTCTTGAGCCAGTACTTGGCCAGCGTCGGCACCAGCGTGCGCGACAGCACGTACGAGGCGATCATCGCGAACACCACCGCCTCGGCCATCGGCACGAACAGGTAGCGCGCCACGCCCGAGAGCAGGAACATCGGCACGAACACGATGCAGATCGACATCGTGGACACCAGCGCCGGCACCAGGATCTGCCGCGAACCCTCGAGGATGGCTTCCTCGACGTCCATGCCTTCTTCGAGGAAGCGGTTGATGTTCTCGATGGTCACGGTGGCGTCGTCGACGAGAATGCCGACCGCCAGCGCCAGACCACCCAGCGTCATGATGTTGATGGTTTCGCCGAGCGCGTTGAGCAGCAGGATGGAGCTGATGATCGCCAGCGGAATCGAGATGGTGATGATCAGCGTGCTGCGCCAGCTGCCCAGGAACAGCAGGATCATCAACGCGGTCAGCGCGGCGGCGATCAGGCCTTCGGTGACCACGCCTTCGACCGCCGCCTTCACGAACACCGACTGGTCGCCGGTATCGGCGATCTTGGCGCCTTCGGGCAGCTGCTCGCGAATGAACGGCAACCGGCTCTTGATGGTGCTGACGATGTCCAGCGTCGACGCCGAGCCGGTCTTCTGGATCGACATCAGCACCGCGCGCTTGCCGTCGACACGCACGATGTTGGTCTGCGGCGGATGGCCGTCGTGCACGTGGGCGACGTCGCGGATGTAGATCACCGAGTCGCCGATCTGGCGCACCGGCAGGTCGTTGAGCTTCTGGTAGTCGGTCGGGCTGGCGTTGAGCTTCACGCTGTATTCGATGCCGCCGATCTTCTGCGTACCGGCCGGAATGATCAGGTTCTGGTTGCCGATGGCGGAGTTGATGTCGGCCGCCGACAGGCCCAGCGCACGCAGGCGCGCCGGATTGAGATCGACCTGGATCTGGCGCTGTGCGCCACCGAACGGGAACGGAATCGAGGCACCGGCCACGGTCGCCAGCTGCGCTCGGATGAACGAGTTGGCGAAGTCGAACAGCTCGGATTCGCCGAGCTTGGTCGACGACAGCGCCAGCTGCAGGATCGGCACCGTCGAGGCGTTGTACTTGAGCACCAGCGGCGGCGTGACGCCCGAGGGCATCTGGCGCAGCGTGGTCTGCGCGAACGCGGTGACCTGCGACATCGCCAGGTTGATGTCGACGCCGGGCTGGAAGAACACCTTGATGACGGTGATGCCCGGATAGGCCGTCGACTCCACGTGCTCGACGTCGTTGACGATGGTCGTCAGCGGGCGCTCGAAGTTGGAGGTGATGCGCCCGGCCATCTCATCGGGCGGCAGGCCGGTGTAGTTGAACACCACGCCGATGACCGGAATCCGGATGTCCGGAAAGATGTCGGTCGGCATGCCCTTCTGCATCGGCGTACCGATCACCACCAGGGCACCGAACAGGGGCAGCAGCAGCGCCATCACGATGAA
>JALRLM010000110.1 GCA_023254435.1 Hydrocarboniphaga sp. | reverse complement strand
GCTGTCACCGCGAGCGGCCGCGCTCATGCAGGGCTACATCGACGATCCGCAGAAGACCGCGGCGGTGATGCAAGGCGGCTACTACCGCACGGGCGACGTCGCCGCCGTCGATGCGGATGGTTATTACACCTACGTCGGGCGTGCGGACGACGTGTTCAAGGCGTCGGACTACCGCATCAGTCCCTTCGAGCTCGAAAGCGCGCTGATCGAGCATCCGGCCGTCGCCGAGGCCGCCGTAGTGCCCAGCCCCGATGCGCTGCGCCTGGCCGTGCCCAAGGCCTTCCTGGCGCTGCGCGCGGGCTATACACCTTCGCGCGAGCTGGCGGCCGAGATCCTCAAATTCGCCGCCGAGCGGCTGTCGCCCTACAAGCGGGTACGGCGCATCGAATTCTACGACTTGCCCAAGACCATCTCGGGCAAGATTCGTCGCGTGGAATTGCGCCGCATGGAGCTGGCGCGCCGTGACGAAACCCGCCGCGACATGGAGTTCTGGGAGCAGGACTTCGGCGCGTCGGGCTGAATGGATTTCGCAGCTTCGCCTTCACAACCAAGGACGGTTTCAATGAAGAACGCTCGCTTTCGATGCATCCTGTCGGCACTGGGAATTGCGCTGCTGCCTGCGCTGGCCTCCACGCCGGCTGCTGCCGCGTCGGCCTGCCATCCCATGCTGTCGACCCGCGATGGCATGTTGAGCTCGGTGTCCAGCATCGGGGTGATCAAGCGGATGGGCGAGCTTTGCCAGGTCCCCAAGTCCGCGACCGAGCAGAAGGCCGGCGAAGATCTGGCCATGGCTCAGCCCTGCCTCACCGAACTCGGCGTCAAGGCGCAGGAGATTCAGGCAGCCCTGCAGCGCGGAGCGGCGAGCGCCGACGACGTTTACGCCAAGTCAGAAGACAAGGCGCGTTTGTGCGAGGCGGCACGAGAGGAATACTGACCGCGCAGGGCGCATGCCGCCGCGCTCACAAGGCCGGCGGCGGTCGTTGCTCCAGCTGCGCGGGCGCCGGTACATCGGCGCGCGTATCGGCCCGAGTCGCCGCTGCGATGCCGGTCCAGGCGCTGATCTGCGCGGCGTGCTCGCGCACCAGGCGACGGCCTTCGCGAATCGCTTCGGCCGCGCGGTGAAAGTCCATGAGTGCGAAGTCTTCGAGCATCGGCACCAGCGTCATCTCGGGCGGGTCGCCGGCCATGCGGCTGCGCGTGATGCGGTCCTGCATGATGTTCACGCTCGAGGCCATGACGTCGAACATGCTCGGATGCTCGTCGTCACCGCTCATGAAATATTCGGTGGCGCGCTGCCAGAAAGTCTTGTCGGACTTGCTGGCGGCTTCTTCGAGCCCGACCTGGCGGCTGGCCAGCGACACATGCGCGCCGACCAGCTGCGCGTTGAGATTGACCGCGATCACCACATCGGCGCCGAGCGCGCGGGCGGGCGACACGGGAACCGGATTCACCAGACCGCCATCGAGCATCCAGCGATCGCCATACTTGACCGGCGAGAACACACCCGGAATCGCACAGGACGCACGCGCGGCCGGCAGGATGGGCCCCTTGGTGATCCACACCTCACGGCCGGTCTTCATGTCGGTGGCAACGCTGACGTAGCGCTTGTCGAGGTCCTCGATATTCGGATTCTTGTGCTTTTCCTCGAAGAAACCGAACAGGCGCTGGCCCTTGAACATGCCGCCCGAGAGCGTGAAGTCGAGCAGGCCGAACACATCGCGCGAACTCAGCGTCTGCACCCAGTCGGCGAATTCGTTCAACTGCCCGCTCGCGTACACCGCGCCCACCAGCGCACCCACCGAAGTACCGGCGATCACCTGCGGATGAATGCCGATCTCCTCGAGGCCCTGGATGATGCCGATGTGCGCCCAGCCGCGCGCCGAGCCGCTGCCCAGCGCAAGGCCGACGACAGGTGCGCTCGGCGTCGCGATCGTATTGCCCGGCTTGTTCATCCAGAAAGCTCCTCGGATCTGCCCATCGCAGACGATGCACAAGATTAGCGCGCTTCACGACAAAGCCCCGCCCGGGCAAGCCGGACGGGGCTTTTGTGGTCAGCGGCTACGCGATCAGCTCTTGCCCTTGACCTCGAGATTGTTGTGAACCGCGGCGACGCCGCTCATGTTCTTGACGGTCTTTTCCGCCAGCGCCACCTGCGCCTTGTTGTCCACCTCGCCACTCAGCGTGACGACGCCGTTGGTGGTTTCGACGTGAATGTCGGTCGCGCTGAGATTGCTGTCGGCGGCGAGCTTGGTCTTGATCTTGGCCGTCGTTGCCGAATCCTTGGTGGCGTCTGCGGCGACGTCCAGCTTGGTTTCGGCCTTCACCGCAAGCTCACCGGCCATAGCAGCGATGGGCAGACTCAGCGTCGTGGCAAGCGTGGCGACGGCAAGAGTGGTCATGCGTTTCATGGGCTGATCTCCTGACAGTTCCAGCAAGTGGGTCCGGCATGTTTTGTCGACGACATCCTTGTCGTCTTGATGTGACGTCCTGTCACGCCCCCATGCTGCCGCAAGCGCGTGAGCCTTATCTGAATCCGGCTCGATTCAAGGTTCAGGTACAGCTCAGAAAAGCGCAGGCTGAGCACCGCTCGACGTGTGTTCGTCGGCATCGCGAAAGTTGCTCAGGCCCACGCCGACGAGGCGATACAACTCGCCCTCGCCGCGTTGCACGCGCTGTCGCAGATCGAGCGCGATGGCCGTGAAGGTTTCGAGCGAGTCGGGCGGCTCGGCCGGCGTCAGGCTGCGTGTCAGCACCTGGAAGTCCGCCGTCTTGAGCTTGAGCACCACGGTGCGGCCCACTCGCGATGTCTTGCGCGCTGCCGTCCAGGCCTTGTCCGCCATGCGGCGTATCGTCGGCTCCAGCTCCGACAGCGGCAGATCGCGCTCGAAAGTATCTTCGGCGGAGATCGATTGCGTGGGCCGGTCGGGCTTGACCTCGTTGTGATCGATGCCCAGCGAAAGTTGATGCAGGCGTCGCCCATAACGACCGAAGCGTGCTTCGAGCGCCATCAGATCGTGAGTGCGCAAATCGCCGACCGTGCCGATGCCCAGGGCGGCGAGCCTGGATTCCATCACCTTGCCGACGCCGGGCAAGCGACCCACCGGCAAGGGCGGCAGCACGCGATCGATGTCGCCGGGGCGAATCACGAACAGGCCATCGGGCTTGTTCCAGTCGCTGGCGAGCTTGGCCAGGAACTTGTTGGGCGCGACGCCGGCCGACGCCGTCAGCGCGGTTTCGTCGCGGATCTGCTCGCGTATGGTTTGTGCCACCGCCGTGGCGCTCGGCAGTTGCAGGCGATTGACGGTGACATCGAGATAGGCCTCGTCCAGCGACAGCGGCTCGACCAGTTCGGTGTGGCGCAGCATGATCTCGCGCACCTGCCTCGACACGGCGCGATAACGCGTGAAATCGGGCGGCACGAACACCGCATCGGGGCACAGTCGCTCGGCACGAATCGCCGGCATGGCCGAACGCACCCCGAACTTGCGCGCCTCGTAGGAGGCCGCACAGACCACGGATCGCTGACCGCGCCAGGCCACGACCACGGGCCGCCCGCGCAGCGAGGCATCGTCGCGCTGCTCCACGCTCGCATAGAACGCGTCCATGTCGACGTGGATGATCTTGCGCGAAGCGGTGGTGCTCATGCGGCGATGCGATCAAGCCACGGAGCAAGGCGTGGTGCAGATGACGAGCCCGCTGATGATCTCGGACACCAGCGAACTCGCTTTTCAGATCGCGATGCAGGACACAATCGGTGCGGCGTTGCGCCAGCGCGCGCGACCGTCGAGAAAGCCCAGCTCCAGCAGCACCGAGGCGCCGATCACGTTCGCGCCCAGGGCTTCGACCAGCGACAGCGCCGCCGCCAGCGTGCCGCCCGTGGCGAGCACGTCGTCGACGATCAGCGTGCGCGCGCCGGGCCGCAGCGCGTCGGCGTGGATCTCCAGCCGGTCACTGCCGTACTCCAGCGCGTAATCGTGGCCCAGCGTCGCCGCGGGCAGCTTGCCGGGCTTGCGGATGGGCACGAAGCCGGCGCCCAGCGCCAGCGCCAGCGGCGCGCCCAGGATGAAGCCACGCGCCTCGATGCCGACCACGGCATCGAGGCCCTGGCCGCGCCAGGGCGCCGCCAGGGCGTCGATCATTGCCGCGAAGGCCGCGGCATCGGCCAGCACCGGCGTGATGTCCTTGAACAGGATGCCGGGCTTGGGAAAGTCGGGAACATCGCGAATCAAAGCACGCCAGTCGGCCATGGAAGTCGTCGCGCAAACGAAAAGAGCACCGAGCTTATCGGCTCGGTGCTCTTTTCGTCAGTCGCCCGCCCGTGACTGCGTACGGGCGGCGAGCGCGCGGGAAGCTCAGTACAGCAGGCGCGTGCGCAGCGTGCCCGGGATGGCGGCCAGCCGGTCCTTGAGCGTCTCGGCCTGTTCTTCGGATGCCGACACGTCGATGACCACGTAGCCGACTTCGCCGGAGGTCTGCAGGAACTGCGCGTCGATGTTCACTGCCTGGTCCGAGAACAGGTTGTTGATCTGCACCAGCATGCCCGGCATGTTGCGGTGAATGTGCAGCAGACGGCGGCTCCGCGGATGCGCCGGCAGCGACACTTCGGGGAAGTTCACCGCCGACAGCGTGCTGCCGTTGTCGCTGTAGCGCACCAGCTTGGCCGCCACTTCGAGCCCGATGTTCTCCTGCGCTTCCAGCGTGCTGCCGCCGATGTGCGGCGTCAGCAGCACGTTGGGCAGGTTCTGCAGCGGCGAGACGAAGGCATCCGCATTGCCCTTGGGCTCCACCGGGAACACGTCGACCGCAGCGCCGCCCACGTGGCCGCTCTTGAGTGCTTCGGCCAGCGCTTCGATCACCACCACCGTGCCGCGCGAGGCGTTGATCAGCAGGCCGCCCGGCTTCATCGCCGCCAGCTCCGGCGCGCCGATCATCCACTTGGTGCCCGGCGTTTCAGGCACGTGCAGCGTGACGATGTCGCTCTTGCCCATGAGCTCGTGCAGCGTCGCCACGGGCGAGGCGTTGCCCAGCGCCAGCTGGGTTTCGATGTCGTAGAAGATCACGCGCATGCCCATGGCTTCGGCCAGCACGCCCACCTGCGTGCCGATATGGCCATAGCCGACGATGCCCAGCGTCTTGCCGCGCACCTCGTAGCTGCCCACCGCCGACTTCGACCAGCCGCCCGCGTGGCACTGGCGGTCCTTCTCCGGAATCCGCCGCATCAGCATGATCGCCTCTGCGATCACCAGCTCCGCCACGCTGCGCGTGTTCGAGTACGGCGCGTTGAACACCGGAATGCCGCGCGCCTGCGCCGCCTCCAGCGCGATCTGGTTGGTGCCGATGCAGAACGCGCCTACCGCCATCAGACGACGCGAGTTCTGGAAGATCTCCGGCGTCAGCTGGCTGCGCGAGCGAATCCCCACGATGTGCGCAGACGCCACCGCCGCCGCCAGTTCGGCCTCCGGCAGCGACTTCTCGTGATACTCGATGTTCGTGTAGCCCGCAGACTTGAACGTCTCGACGGCCGTGCGGCTCACGCCTTCGAGCAGCAGTACCTTGATGTCCTGCTTGGGGAACGAGGTCTTTTTCATTGCGACGCCCAGTAACGGCACCCCGAAAATGAGGGGCGCGCATTATTCCAGAGGGGGGCTTCACTGACTACCGGCTGGGGGTTTATCCCCTGCCAAAGTCGATGTCGCCGCCCTCTGGCCCGCCTGCTCCGGGGCCGGACAGCGCGCTCAGGCGGCGACGGCCTGCGGTCCGTTGGCGGCCGCCACGGGCGGAGCCGGCTGCGCCGATACCTCGACCTGCGCCTCGGGCGCCGGTACGGCCACGGTGGCGCCGGGCTGCGGCAGGCTGTCGTGGATGAAGCGCAGCTTCTCGATCACCGGCGGCTGCAGCACGAAGGGATAGCTGTCGGGCTGGCCCAGGCTGCGGCTCAGGTTGTTGAGCGCATAGGTCAGCGCCAGCCAGTCGCTGATGGTGCGGTCGAAGCCGCGTGGCTCGGTGGGCACCACGGCGCCGGCTTCGGCCTGCAATGCAGGCTCGTCGTCGCGCTGCGGCTGCAGGTGCAGGCCGCAGGCGTCGGCGGTATCGAGTGCGTCGACCATGTGCAGGTAGTGCGCCCAGGTTTCGGCCCAGTCTTCCCAGGGGTGCGAACTGGCGTAGTTGCTCACGTACTGGTCGGCCCAGTTGCTGCTGGCGCCGTCCTGATAGTGCTGCTGCAGCGCCGCCGCGTAGTCGGTGCTCTCGTCGCCGAACAGGGCGCGAAAGGCCTGCAGCCGGTCGCTGCCGCGAATCAGCTCGTCCCAGTAGTAGTGACCGACTTCGTGGCGGAAATGGCCCAGCAGCGTGCGATAGGGCTCGTGCAGCGCCACGCGGCGCTTCTCGCGCTCGACGTCGTCGGCCTCGGCGATGTTGATGGTGATGACGCCCTCGTCATGGCCCGTCAGCACCGGGCCGGCGGCCGCCAGTTCGTCGCTCAGGAAATCGAAGGCCAGGCCGTGATCGGGATCCTCGCGGCGGTTGCGCACCGGCAGCCCCAGCGCCAGCAGGGTGTAGAGCAGCCGGCGCTTGGCGGTCTCCAGCTTGCGCCAGGCCTCGAGGTTGCCGGGCGTTTCGAGATTGGGCAGCACGCGCGTGAGCTGGCAGGAGACGCACAGCGTGTCGTGCGAATCGGCCGGCACCGCCCAGTTGCAGACCTGGTGATCGAGATAGTTGGCGCAGAGCCGGTAGTGCTGGCCCTTGGAGGCCGGGGCCATCGACACCCAGTGATCGCCTTCCTGCGGATCGAGCGCGGCGATCTCCAGCGTGTCGGGCAGAAACGCCAGTGCATGCCCACAATGCGTGCAGTTGGTGTTTTCGAAGAAGACCGTCTGCTGACAGTTCTGGCAGTGGAAGACTTTCATGTCGGAGTCCGGTTGAGCGTGGCGAGACGCGATCGTCCTGAATTCGCCCGCCGGAGGCGAGCGGAACTGTCGCGGGTAACGTTGGGGCGCGATACTGCCCGCCGGCCCTGATCAAAAGATGAACGAGGACGTGAGCGCCTACCCGAATACCGCCGCCCCGACTGTCGAAGCGCTATTGAACCCGGACGAACCCGCGCCGTTTCGTATCGAGAATGCGCAGGGCCGGTCCGGGTTCGTGCTGATCGGCGATCACGCCGGCCGGCTGATTCCGCGCGCACTGGGCGGGCTGGGCCTGCCCGATCGGGAACGCGAACGGCACATCGGCTGGGACATCGGCATCGCGGGCCTGGGCAGCGCGCTGGCGGTGCAACTCGATTCCGTGTTCATCAGCCAGCCGTATTCGCGCCTGGTCATCGACTGCAACCGGCATCCGGACGATGCCGACGCCGTCGTCGCGCTCAGCGACGGCACGCGCATCGCGGCCAACGAGAACCTGGAGGCAGCGCAGATCCAGGCGCGCGTGCGCAGTATCCACGCCCCGTATCACGCGCAGATTACACAGGCGCTCGATGCGCGCGAGGCGCACGGCCAGCCCAGCGTGCTCGTGCTGCTGCACAGCTTCACGCCCGTTTATGCCGGCTTCGCGCGGCCCTGGCATGTCGGCGTGCTGTATCACCGCGACACCCGGCTCGCCACCGCCCTGCTGCAGCAGCTGCGCGCACAGGGTGATCTCGTGGTCGGCGACAACGAGCCGTATTCGGCCACCGACGACGCCGACTACGCCCTGCCCGTCCATGGAGAAACGCGCGGACTGCTGCACGTGGAGCTCGAAATCCGCCAGGACCTGATCACCACGGCAAAGCAGCAGCATCACTGGGCGCAGCGACTCGCCGCGATGCTGACCCAAGCGCTGGCGGACGTGCAAAGCCGCAGCTGAACGCGCGCGTTCGGTCGTTTTCAGTTTGCATCAAGCTGCGGGCGCCAAGATGCGCCCGCACCACCGGCCATGAAGGCGACGGTGGCCACGCCAGGGAATGCGCGACCAGCGCATCGACAATAGAAAGGATTCTTCATGCTGATCCGCATCGGATACGAGTTGGTGTTCCAATGCCCGCAGCCGACACCGATGGTGCTGGCGCTCAACGTGCACTCGACGCGTGCGCGCGATCTGGTGCGGCCTGACCAGATCATCACCGATCCACCGGTGCCCTTGCGCCACAGCCGCGATGCCTTCGGCAACACCTGTTCGCGCCTGGTGCTGCCGGCCGGCAGCACGCGCGTCTATGCCGACGCGCTGATTCGCGACCAGGGCTTTCCCGAGGCCGCCAACACCGAGGCGCGCCAGGTGCCGGTGGACGAACTGCCGTCCGAAACGCTGATGTATCTGCTGCCGAGCCGCTACTGCGAAAGTGATCTGCTGTCGGCCACGGCCTGGCAGCTGTTCGGCCACATTCCCGAGGGCTGGGCACGCGTGCAGGCGGTCTGCGACTGGGTGCATGGCTACCTGACTTTCGGCTACCAGTACGCGCGTCCGACCAAGACCGCGATGGAGGCCTACAACGAACGCACCGGCGTGTGCCGCGATTACGCGCACCTGGCCATCGCGATGCTGCGCGCACTCAACATTCCGGCGCGCTACTGCACCACTTATCTGGGCGACATCGGCGTTCCGCCGGTCGACGCACCGATGGATTTCGCCGGCTGCCTCGAAGCCTACGTCGGCGACGCCTGGCATTTCTTCGATCCGCGCAACGGCGCGCGCCGCATCGGTCGCGTGCTGATCGCGCGCGGTCGCGACGCGGCCGACGTGGCGATCTCCACGTCCTACGGCCCCACGTTCCTGCAGAGCTTCAAGGTGTGGACCGACGAGGTCCCCGATACCTTCGCCGCTGCGGCCTGAGGTTTCACGGCCATGAAAAAGGGCGGGATGGTTGAACCATCCCGCCCTTTTTCATGCGGCCTCGCCGCTGACGATCAGGCGTTGCGGATGCGCGACACCAGCGCGTCGGTGAAGGCCTTGGTGTTGGCCGTGCCGCCGAGGTCGCCCGTGCGCACCTTGTCGATGTTGAGCGTGTCGTCGATGGCCTTGCGCAGGCGGCTGGCTTCGTCGTTGAGCTTGACGTGGTCGAGCATCATCGCCGCGCCGAGCATCAGCGCGATCGGGTTGGCGATACCCTTGCCGGCGATGTCGGGCGCCGAGCCATGCACGGCTTCGAACACCGCCGCATCGGCACCGATGTTGCCGCCCGGCGCCATGCCCAGGCCGCCGACGAGGCCGGCGACGAGGTCGGAGATGATGTCGCCGAACAGGTTGGTAGTCACCAGCGTGTCGAACTGCCAGGGATTGAGCACGAGCTTCATCGAGCAGGCGTCGACGATGGCTTCGTTCATCTCGATCTTGCCGGAATACTTGGCCTTGTAGAGCTTGCGTGCCTCATCGAGGAAGATGCCCGTGAGCGCCTTCATGATGTTGGCCTTGTGCACGATGGTGATCTTCTTGCGGCCCAGCGCGATAGCGGTTTCGAAAGCGTGCTCGAGCAGGCGGCGCGAACCCTGGCGCGTGTTGACGCCGGTGGCGATGGCGACCGCTTCGGGATCGCCGTCCATCGGAATGAAGTGCTCGTAGCCCATGTAGAGGCCTTCGACGTTCTCGCGGAACACCAGCAGGTCGATGTTCTCGTAGCGGCCGCCCGGGATGATGGTCTTGGCCGGACGCACGTTGGCGTAAAGCTTGAATGCCTCGCGCAGGCGCACGTTGGCGCTGCGGTAACCGCCGCCGGACGGCGTTTCGAGCGGACCCTTGAGCGCCAGGCGCGTGTCGCGGATGCTGTCCATGGTGGCCTGCGGAACCGGATCGCCCGCGGCCTTCATGCCGGCCAGGCCCGCGACCTGCCAATCCCACTCGAACGGCACTTTCAGTGCATCGAGTGCGGCCAGCGTGGCGTCCATGATTTCGGGGCCGATGCCGTCACCCGGAATGAGCGTGGCGCGGATAGGAGTCGTCATGATTATCTCGGTCTCTTTCTTGGCAGAATTTTGTGGAGGCCCGAGGTCGCGCCCTGCAATCGAGCGGCGCCTGCTGACGACAGCTCGCGAGGGCCGCTGAGGGCCACCTTAGAAGTGCGATTAGATAATCTACGCCGGCACGCGCCGGAAATCGAAGGGGAATTTCCTATGAAATCGATCGGTTTTTCGACGTTGATGCTGTCGTTTCTGACAGGATCGGCGATCGCCGCTCAAACCGACGCCGGCAAGGCCATCGAAAAACCCGCGCCACCGACCACCGCTCAAGTGCTGGCCAACAGCAGCGCGCACGACTGGCGACAGCCCGATCCGGCCAACCTGCTCTACCTCGATCTGGCCGGCGGCGGTCGCGTGATCATGGAGCTGGCGCCGGCCTTCGCGCCGCGCCACGCCGACAACATCCGCGCACTGGCGCGCGAGCATTACTTCGACCAGTTGGCGATCCTGCGCGTGCAGGAGAACTACGTCGTGCAATGGGGCGACCCCGACGGCAAGCGCGAGGTCGGCAAGGCCAAACGCACGCTGCCCGCGGAGTTCTTTCGCTCGGCGACGGGACTCAACTTCAGCTGGCTGCCCGACGGCGACGTCTACGCCCCCGAAGTCGGCTTCGTCGACGGCTTTGCCGCCGCGCGCAATTCCGAAACCGGCCAGGCCTGGCTGGCGCACTGCTACGGCACGCTGGGTGTCGGTCGCGATATGGGGGCCGACAGCGGCGGCGGCACCGAACTCTATGTGGTCATCGGCCACTCGCCGCGCCATCTCGATCGCAACATCACCGTGGCGGGCCGCGTGCTGCAGGGCATGGAGAAGCTCACCGTCCTACCGCGCGGCACCGGCGCATTGGGCTTCTACGAGAAGCCCGAACAGTACGTGAGCATCCAGAGCCTGCGCGTCGCCGCCGACCTGCCCGAAGCCGAGCAGGTGCCGCTGGAGGTGCTGCGCACCGACACACCGACCTGGAACGCCTACGTCGATACGCGCCGCAACCGCCGCGACAGCTGGTTCCTGGAGCCCACCGGACATGTGGAGCTCTGCAACGTCGGTGTTCCGGTGCGTGCGGTGACGATGCTGGCGAAGGCCGGCCAGTAGTAAGTCGCCGGCCGGCTGCGAATCGCTGCGAGCCTTACTCGAACTCCATTCCACCCGCGCCCTTGCGCACGGTGAAGCCGGCCGCCTGCAGGTCCTCGAGGATCTGCTGGGCGTGCAGCTCGTCCTGGGCTTCGACGAGCAGTTCCAGACTGGCGTTCTTGGCGTGAGTACCGGCGTGCAGGCGCTCGTGATGCACCTGCACGATATTGCCACCCGATTCACCGACGCGGCCGGCGACGCGGGCCAGAAAGCCCGGGCGATCCTCGATGTCGATGGTCAGGCTGACCAGCCGCGATTCGTGCACGAGCTGGCGCAGCAGCACCGAGGCCAGCAGGCGCGAGTC
>JALRLM010000065.1 GCA_023254435.1 Hydrocarboniphaga sp. | reverse complement strand
AGATATAGCCGTCGAGATTGGCATGGGCGTCAGAGCCGGGTTCGGTGGGGCGATGCTGCCGCTGGAGCTCAAGGACGGCGCCAGCGTCGTCCAGGGCAAGTTCGACGGCCCGCTCGGCCCGCCGACCTGATGGGCGCCCTTAAGCCCGACACGTCTCAACAATCCCTAGTAGTCAAGCGGTTTCATCCAGGAGAGAGAGGAGAATCATGAAAGTCTCACTGAAGAGTTCATTGATGGGGGCCGCGCTCGCCGCGACCGTCTCATCGGCGTCGTTCGCTGCCGCACCGTCGGCCGCGCCGCAGGCTCCGTACAAGCCCGTCACCGATGCGCGTCTGGCCAATCCGGAGCCGGAAAACTGGCTGCTGACCAAGGGCAGCTACGAAGGCTGGAGCTACAGCCCGCTGAACCAGATCACGGCCGCCAACGTGTCCAAGCTCAAGCCCGTCTGGTCGTCGGCCACGGGCGTGCTGTCGGGCCATGAAGCGCCGGCGATCGTCAACGGCGAATACATGTTCGTCGCCACGCCGCACAACCACGTCTTCGCCTACAACGCCAAGACCGGCAAGCCGCTGTGGCACTTCCAGCGCGAAGTGCCGGAAGGCATCGGCGCCCTGCATCGCACCAACCGCGGCGTGTCGCTCTACGGCGACAAGGTCTACGTCGGCAGCGTCGACTGCGCGCTCAGCGCACTCGATGCCAAGACCGGCAAGCTGCTGTGGGAAGCCACCGTTTGCGACTGGGAAACCGAGAGCGCCTACATCACCTCGGCTCCGCTCGTGGTCAAGGGCAAGGTGCTGATCGGCCCGTCGGGCGGTGAGTTCGGCGTGCGCGGCTTCCTCAAGGCCTTCGATGCCGAAACCGGCAAGCTGGTCTGGACGCGTTACAGCGTTCCGGGCCCAGGCGAGAAGGGCTTCGAAACCTGGCCCAAGGACGGCAAGTGGAAGGACGCGTGGAAGCACGGCGGCGGCACCATGTGGATGCCGGGCAACTACGACTCCAAGAACGACGTCATCTACTGGGGCGTCGGCAACGGCGGTCCGTGGATGGGCGACCAGCGTCCGGGCGACAACCTGTACCTGGCTTCGGTGCTCGCGCTGAACCCGGATACCGGCGACATCGTCAGCCACTTCCAGTACCACTGGAACGACTCCTGGGACTGGGCCGGCATGAGCGCTCCGCTGCTCGTCGAATACCAGAAGAACGGCAAGAAGGTGTCGGGCCTGATCAGCGCCCAGCGTAACGGCCGCCTGTACTGGCTGGACCGCGATGCCAAGGGCAAGATCGCCTACAACAAGTCCGAGCCCTACGTCACCAACACGGTGTTCAAGAGCGTCGACAAGAAAACCGGCCGCCCCGAGTACAACCTCGATGCCAAGCCGCACACGGGTGAAACGCACACCTACTGCCCGAGCCTCTGGGGCGGCAAGGATTACCCGTACGAAGCCTACAACCCGATGACGGGCATGCTGTACATCCCGTACAACGACAATCACTGCCTGACGCTGACCGGCATCATCCAGCCGATCATCCCTGGCCAGTGGTCGGCCGGTGCGGACATCAACAAGCTCGACCTGTCGGTCAAGCCGGGCTTCGATCACATCGGCGGCATCCAGGCCTGGGACGTCAACACCGGCAAGCTGGTGTGGACCGAGAAGTATCCCAAGTCCTGGAACTTCGGCTCGGTGCTGACCACCGCCGGTGGCCTCGTGTTCGGCGGCGGCACCAACGACAAGATGTTCCGTGCCTACGATGCCAAGAGCGGCAAGCTGCTTTGGGAGTTCCCCACCCCGTCCGGCATCATCTCGCCCCCGAGCGCCTTCTCCATCGACGGCAAGCAGTACATCGCCGTGGTGTCCGGCTACGGCGTCGACGCCCAGTGGATCCAGGGCAAGATGCACACGCTCGAAGGCTGGGACGAAAAGGTTCCGGAAGGCGGCAGCGTCTGGGTCTTCGCCCTCGGCGAATGATCTGCCAGCCTCATCCCGTTATCTCTCGCAGCACCCATTGAGTCATCTGTAGCGTCATCTCTCGCGCCTCTCATGAGGGCATTGGGGCCGGCATCGAAAGATGCCGGCCTTTTTTTGCGCCCGCGATCGGCGACGGCAGCCCGATGCCATTCGTGCTCAGCGCAGGATCTTCTCCATCGCCTTGCCCTTGGCGAGTTCATCGACGAGCTTGTCGAGGTAGCGGATCTTCCGCATCAGCGGATCGTCGACGTCTTCGACGCGAACGCCGCAGACCACGCCCTTGATCAGCGCCGCATGCGGATGCAGCGCGGGCGCTTCGGCGAAAAAAGTCTGGATGTCCTTGTGCTGCTCGAGCTGCCGGGCCAGCCCGGACTCGTCGTAGCCCGTGAGCCAGCAGATGACGCGGTCGAGTTCCTGCTGGCTGCGCTGCTTGCGCTGCACCTTCTGCAGATAGGCCGGATAGACCTTCGAGAACGGCATGGCGAAAAGGCGATGTGCGGACATGGCGGCTCCGACTTTCGATCGAAACCGCGAGCCTCGTCCGATTCCACAAGGCCGTCAACGCAAGCCCAGCCACCGGCCCACGCCGGCGTCACGCTCAGGCCTGCGTATCGCGATCCTTGGGCGAGACGATGTTGTGACGGCGCATGAGCTGATACACCGTGGTCCGCGACAGGCGCATTTCGGTGGCGACCGCGGAGATGTTCCAGCGATGGCGCTGCAGCTGGCTCAGCAGGTCGCTGCCGCCTTCGCTGGCCTCCGGCGCCGCCGCGGTCGCCGTGTCGTGATCGTCCGATGGCTGGAGCTCGCTGAGCTCCGGCGGCAGATGCTCTTCGCTGATGCCCATGCCGTCCGAAATCGCCAGCGCGAAGCGGATGACGTTGCGCAGCTGGCGCACGTTGCCGGGCCACTCGTAGCGCAGCAGGCGATCGAGCGCGGCCTTGCTGATGGCGGCGCTGGCCGACAGCTGCCCGGCCTCCTCGCCCAGCAGGCGATCGATGATGTAGCGCTTGTCGCCGCGCTCGCGCAGCGGCGGCAGCGACAGCGTGGCGCCGCAGAGCCGGTAGTAGAGGTCTTCGCGGAAAGTGCCGGCGGCGATCTGCTTGCGCAGGTCGCGATGCGAGGCGGCGATCACCGTGAGCTCCACCTTGACCGGACGCTCGGCACCCAGCGGCAGCACCTCGCGCTCCGACAGCACGCGCAGCAGGC
>JALRLM010000571.1 GCA_023254435.1 Hydrocarboniphaga sp. | reverse complement strand
AGCGCAGCTGGGTGGTCATGGATGCGCCGCCGGAGCGCGAGGACTGCGCCCCGTTCATCCAGGTCGCCGGGCTCATGGAGAAGGCCGGCCTCAACGCGCCGCGCATCCTCGCCCAGGACCTGGAGCGCGGCTATCTGCTGCTCAGCGACCTGGGGCGCCAGACCTTTCTGCACGTCATCGACGAGCACAACGCCGACGCCCTGTTCGACGCCGCCATCGAGGCGCTGATCCGCTGGCAGCGCTCGTCGGCCGAGGGCGTACTGCCGCCCTACGACGAGGCCCTGCTGCGCCGCGAGCTGTCGCTGTTCCCGGACTGGTATGTGGCGCGCCACCTGCAGACCGCGCTGACGCCCGCGCAGGCCTTACTGTGGGATCGCGTGCAGGTCTTGCTGGTGGACTCGGCGCTGGCGCAGGGCCGGGTGTTCGTGCATCGCGACTACATGCCGCGCAATCTCATGATCTCCACGCCCAATCCCGGCGTGCTCGATTTCCAGGACGCGGTGTTCGGCCCGGTCAGCTACGACGCGGTGTCGCTGTTCAAGGACGCCTTCCTGTCCTGGCCGGCCGCGCGCGTCGAAGCCTGGGCCCGCCTGTACTGGACGCGGGCGCAGGCCGCCGGCCTGCCCGTGGCCGCCGACTTCGAGCGCTTCCTGCGCGAGTTCGAGTGGATGGGCCTGCAACGTCACCTGAAGGTGCTGGGCATCTTCGCGCGCATCAACTACCGCGACGGCAAGCCGCATTATCTGGCCGACACGCCGCGCTTCATCCGCTACGTGCGCGAAACCGCGGCGCGCTACGCCGAACTGGCGCCGCTGCTGCAACTGTTCGACGAGCTGGGCCTGCACGCGACATGAGCGTGGTCAAGGCGATGATCCTGGCGGCCGGCCGCGGCGAACGCATGCGGCCGCTGACCGACGATCGCCCCAAGCCGCTGGTGGCGCTGGCCGGGCAGGCGCTCATCGAACACCCGCTGCGCGCGCTGGCCGCCGCCGGCGTGCGCGAGTTCGTCATCAACCTGGGTTATCGCGGCGCGCAGATTCGCGAGCACCTGGGCGACGGCCGCCGCTACGGCGTCGCCATCGAATATTCCGACGAGGGCTGGCCGGCGCTGGAAACCGGCGGCGGCCTGCATCGCGCGCTGCCCTTGCTGGGGCCCGCGCCCTTCGTGGTGGTCAATGCCGATGTCTACGCGCAGTACCCGTGGCCGGCGCTGCTGGCGCGGGCGGCGGACCTGGGCGCCGGTCTCGACGCGCATCTGGTGCTGGTGCCCAATCCCGAGCATCGGCCGCAGGGCGATTTCGCGCTCGTCGACGGGCGCGTCGTCGAGCCGATGCCCAATGCAGCGCCGACCGCGACCTTCAGCGGCATTTCCATCATGCGCGCCTCGCTGTTCGACGGCTGCGCGCCGGGCGCCTTTCCTCTGGCGCCGCTGCTGCGTGCGAGCGCTGCGCGCGGACGGCTCGCGGGCGAGCGCTACGACGGCCTGTGGTCCGACGTCGGCACGCCGCAGCGACTGGCCGAGCTCGAAGCGCGGCTGCGCTGATCGTTCTATCGATAGCGCCGTCCAGCACTTGTGCAGGCGGTGAGCCAGCGCCGAGAATGCGGCGTCCCCCGATGGTTCGTCATGCAACGCATTCGTAAGGCCCACTGCTGCCGCTGGCTGGCACTGCTCGCGATCTTCGCGCAGCTGCTGCTGCCCCAGCAGCATGCGGTCGCGATGACGCGCGGTGGCGACGATGCGCTGCACCGGGCGTTCTGCGGCAAGGCCTCGCCTCAGGCCTTGCAACAGCTGCGCGAGATCGCGCCGCCCGAACTGCTGCAGGCGCTGGCCAAGACGCAGGCACACGCCGACGGCGCACGCGATTCCATCGAGACGGCCGCGGCCTGTTCGCTGTGCGCGGGCCTGTCGCTGCCGTTCTTCGCGATGCCGGCCATGCCGGCGCCCGCACTGCAGGATCGCGCGCTCGTGCTGCCTGCGGCGGGCTTCGATCCGCCGTCGGCCTATGGACGGGCGGCGCATCGC
>JALRLM010000541.1 GCA_023254435.1 Hydrocarboniphaga sp. | reverse complement strand
TGGCAAAACTGCCGGATCGTCGCAAGGCCACCATCGAGTACACCATGATGGAAGGCGTGAACGACTCGCTGGAGCACGCTGAACAGCTGGCTGAACTGCTTAAGTCTGTGCCGTGCAAGATCAACCTGATCCCGTTCAACCCGTTCCCGGAGGCGCGCTACAAGCGCAGCAAGCCGGAGGCGATCGCGCAGTTCGCCAAGATCCTGCGCGAAAAACACATCATGACCACCACGCGCCGCACGCGCGGCGACGACATCGATGCCGCCTGCGGTCAGCTGGTCGGCCGCGTGCAGTCCAAGCAGAAGCAGCGTCTGCGCGACGTCGGGGTCCGCGTAGTGTCGCCGATGCCGCCCTCGGGCGGATGAGCTCCATCGCAAGCCGCCTGCTGTCCATGCTGCGCGCCGGCGGTTTCGCCGCCCTCGTGCTGCTGGCCGGCTGCGTCACCGGCACCGATGCCGATGCGCCGCAGGGTAGCGCTGCGGTGAAGCCCGACCTGGCCGAGGCCGCGCGCCTCAACACCCAGCTCGGCATCGACTATGCGCGCCAGGGCCAGAACGATCTGGCGCTGGAGAAGCTCAAGCGCGCCGTGGAGCAGGACGACCGGCTGCCGCTGGCGCAGTCGTCCATCGCCTTCGTCTACGCGCGCCTGGGCGAGAGCAAGCTGGCCGATCGTCACTATCGCCGCGCCATCGAGCTGGACCCGGACGATCCGTCGGTGCGCAACAACTTCGGCGTGTTCCTGTGCGGCAACGGCCGCGTCGCCGAAGGCGAGGCGATGCTGCGCCAGGCTGCCGAGAACCGCCGCTATCGCACGCCCGAGGCGGCGCTGACCAACGCCGGCGTGTGCGCGCGCAAGCTGCCCGATCTGGCCAAGGCCGAGCAATACTTCCGCGATGCGCTCAAGCTCAATCCGCAGTTCCCGGATGCGCTGGCGCAAATGGCCTGGCTTTCGTATCAGAAGAAAGACTACCTTCGCTCGCGTGCCTTCCTGCAGCGCTACCAGATGGTGGGTCCGGCCACGCCGGAGACGCTGCAGATCGGCGCGCTGACCGAGACCGCGCTGGGCGATGCCGCCTCCGCGCGCGCCTACCAGCAGCGCCTGCAGAAAGAGTTTCCCGAATCCGTCGACAGCGGCAAGTTGCCGCCCGTGCCTGCTCCATGAACGCCGATAACCCGCAAGCGACCATCGCCCCCGCCAGCCCGCCGCTGTCCGAAAGCCCCGGCTCGATGATTCGCCGCGGCCGCGAAAGCGCCGGCATGACGGTGGAAGAGCTGGCCACGCAGACCAAGCTCGCGCCGGGCCAGATCGATGCGCTGGAGCGCGACGACTACGGCGCCCTGCTGGAGCCGGTCTACGTGCGCGGCTACTACCGCAAGTGCGCCAAGGTGCTCGTCATCGAGGAGGAGCCGCTGCTGCGCGCCTACGCCGCGCGCGTGACGCCCAAGGCGCCGATGCCGCCCGCCAAGCTGCGCCTGGGTACCGGCGCCGAAATGGGCGGTGGCCGCAGCTGGCGCGGCATGGTCATCGTCATCGTCGTCGTCGCGCTGGCCGGCGCCGCCGTCTGGTACCTGCGCGAGCAGCGCGGCGCCGGCGTGCCGGGCCTGTTGCCGGTTCCGGCCACGACCCAGCCTGCGGCGACCGGTCCGGTGCAGCCCGAGGCGGATGCCGAAGCCACGCCAGCCGAGT
>JALRLM010000508.1 GCA_023254435.1 Hydrocarboniphaga sp. | reverse complement strand
GATCGCTTGATCCACGGCCACACGCACCGGCCCGATCGGCACCTGCAGACTCTCGACGGCCGCGAGCGCGAGCGCATCGTGCTGCCGGACTGGCGAGCGGATCGTCACGACTATCTCGAAATCGGGGCCGACGGCAGCCTCCACTTTCATTCGCTCTGAAGCCGCGTAAGCCCGGCACCGGCAAGGTTGCCGGTGCCGGGCTTTCCGCCTACGGGCGAACCCGCAGCCCCAGCACCGGCACGCGCTGCCGCGCGCCCGCTTCGGATTCACGCGTGAGCAGCCGGAACGACGCCGACGATTGCGTGCGGGATCACCTCGACCACGAGCCCGACGTCGGTGCCCAGGATGCGTCCCACCAGTTCGCCTTCGCTGCGGATCAGGATTTCACCGCTGCCCTGATGCGGAATGCCGTCGCCGTTGTAGTCGAACTGATAGTGGCCATCGAGCAGATAGTCGCGGCCATCGACGTCCAGCTTCATCGCCTGATGCTCCATGCGCAGCATCAGCGGCTCGCCCGTCGCGATCACCTCGCGCGACTGCAGGCCCGCGGAACCCGAGATGAAACGCACGGCCATGGCGTTGAGCGCGTCGTCGATGCGCGCATCGGCCAGCGGCCTGAGGGTCTGCCGATGCCAGACGATGCCGCCGTCCTCGCTGCGAACCGACTCGATGTGTGCCTGACCGTTGACCAGGGCCTCGGTGACCGTGACCTCGTCGTCACCGATGCGCGTGTGCAGATTGCTGGCCTGCGCGTCGAAGCGAACGCGATCGGGATCGTCGGCGTCGACCTCGTAGTCCAGCGACGACAGACCGTCGAAGTTCAGTCCCCATTGCGTGCGACAGCCATCGAACAGCGTGCGCAGGCGATGGTGCCCGGCCGGTAGGCTGCTGCCGGCCGTCATCGGCGAACCGTCGAGGCTCGCGTCGACATCGCCTGCAACGCAGACCTCGTCGAGCACGACGCGATGCTCGTCCACGGTCTGCAGCGGCGACGCCGCCCCCTGCAGCAGCTGCGTCCAGGCATTGGCGATGTTGAGCAGGCGCATCTCGGTCAGCTCGTCGCTGGGCGCCAGCACGATCAGGCGCGCTTCCTCGCTGGTCACCGATCCACCGGCATTGTCGATCACGACACGGAACTTCGCCCCGTCATCGGCGGCGTCCACGGCCGCGATCTGGTAGACGGATTCCTGGGCCCCTTCGATGTCGACGCCGTCGCGCTGCCAGCGGTACGTAAAGGGCTGCGTGCCGTCCACGCCGACGACGAACATCGCCGACGAGCCCGAGCGCACCGGCGCATCGACGGGCTGGCTCACGATGGTCGGCGCGATCGCGGCCGGCGTCACCGTGAGCGTGGCCGCATCGCTGACGATCTCGCCGTAGTGGTTCGACAGGCGAACCGTGTAGCGGGCGCCGTCGTCGGCCAGTGTCACCGGCGGCGTGGTGTAGCGATCCGCGATCGCACCGGCAATGTCGAGGCCATTGCGCTGCCATTGATAGGTCGGCAGAGGGTTGCCGCCACCGTACACGCTGAAGCTCGCGCTTGCACCTGCCAGCAGGGCGATGGACTGCGGCTGCTGCAGGATCAACGGCGGCAGCGGATCGGCATGCACGCTCAACCGTGCCTGTTCGCTGGTCGCGGTGCCGTAGGGATTGCTCACCACCACCGAATAGAGCGTGCCGTCCTCGCTGATCGGCACGCGATCGAGCACCAGCACGCGCTCGTCGGCACCCGCGATGTCGACGCCATTGCGCTGCCAGCGATACTGCAGATGCGGACTGCCGATGGCCGTCACCGCGACGGTCGCCATGCCGCTTTCGCGCACATCGGTGTCGAGCGGCTGCTGCACGATGATCGGCGGCATCAGCGAGCTGCCGGGCGACTGCCCGTCGTCGTCGCGATCGATGATCAGGCTGCACTGGCTGTTGACGATGTCGACCTGCGTGGTCGACACCGGCACGAGCTGCGAGTAGCCGTCGTCGAAACGGCCGTAGACGGCGACGCGCGAGTTTTCTTTCATGGCGACTCGAAAGCGCCCGTCGGCATCGGTGCGGGCCTGCTCGGTGCCGCTGTAGTCGATGCCGCTGGCCTCGACGAGCAGGTCGGCCCAGGGCCGGCCATGCTGATCGATAGCGCAGTCGTCGAAGATCACCACTTCCATCGCCTTGTCGGCGTTCCAGAACGTGAAGTGCGAAACCTGGCCTTCGTACCAGCGCTGCGCCGCATCGCCGGCCAGCGTCGCCACGCCGTCTTCGATCCAGCGCTGGCGTGCTTCGTCGAAGTAGTACAAGGGCAGCGTCGGCGGCGGGTTCGGTGAACGCGTGGCCAGCGGAATGCGGATGTTCGCGATCGCGCCGGGCTTCAGGTCGAGCCGGCGTCCGTCCATCGAGCGCAGATCGAACTTCACCGCGCCGTAGCTTTCGATGGGTTCGATGCGATCACCGTTCAGCGCCGTGTAGCGGCCCGGCATGGCATCGGGATCGCCGGCCGGATCGATGGGCGTCAGCGTCACCCTCACCTCGCCCGTCACGGCTGCGCCGGTCTGCTCATCCACGAGCGAGCCGGCCGCCAGTTCGAGCCGAACCGGCGAGCCGGCGACGGTGACGACGTTGGGCTTGAGCGAGTGAACGACCTGTTCCGTGCCCGCCGGCAGCAGGCGCAGGCGCAGCTTCGACACCTGGCCGGCGCGCACGGGCGTGGCCGCGAAGCCGTCCAGATAGCCGGGCGCCTGCACGGTGATCAGCTGGCGCTCGGTGCTGGGCACCGCGTCGAAACCGAAGGCGCCTTGTGCGTCGCTGGACTGCTCGCGCTGCTGCATCAGCACGCGGGCGCCAGCGATGGGCTCACCGCCGTCTAAGGCCACGACACGACCTTCGACGCGGCCCTGTTGCGGTGCCGGAGGCGGTTCCGCACCGTCTCCGCCTTGGCCGCAGGCGCCGAGCAACAACAACAGGGTTGCCGCGCCGATGCGACGCAGACGGCATGCTGGGTACGTCTTCATTTTCATTTTCCCCTTTCGTCGAGCGCGTTCTTTGAGCGCGCTCAGGGCGCCGAGGGAAACGACACGACGGGACCGGCCGCGGGCTTACCGGGTGGCAGATAGGCCGGTGTCGCGTGATCGGAGTCGCCCAGCGAGCGAACGAAGCGATACAGCGAGCGCAGGTCGTCGTCGCTCATCGCGCGAATCGCCGGCGACGGCATCGGCGGTCGCGAATTCATGCGATGCGCAACCTCGAGCCATTGCTGTTCCGAGATCAGGCTGAAGTAATGGCGCACGTTGATCGGGTACGTCGTGCCCCAGGGACCGCGATAGCCCAGGCCGTCGCCGATCAACCACTGTGACTCGGGTGTCTTGCCGTCGCTGGGCGCGAAGCCCGGCGTATGGCAGTCGTTGCAGCCACCGATCAGGGTCAGATAACGGCCGCGCTCGATCGACGGCCCGTCGTGACCAGAGGCGGCGACGGTGCTGCTCGCGAATGCGATCGACGCGGCGGCGAGCGAAGCCGGCAAGGTTTTCATGGTGAGACTCCAGCGAAAAAATGGAGCCTCATTGTTCGAATCGCTGCGCCGCACCACATCGCCCGTAGGAGCCAGCCGACGTGGCGGCGAAGAGCCATGAGCGCGTGGCTCCCGCCGAATGTCCTCTACAGCGGAGTCCAGGTCTCCAGCTGCAATTCGTCGACGATGCTGCCGCCGACGAAGCTCAGCACGCGCGTGCGCTTGAGCTCCACCCGACTGCCGGACGGCAGCGCCAGTCGCGGCACGCCGGCAGGCGGCACGATGAAATCGAGCACCGACTCGTCGATGACGCGCTGATCATTGCCGGTACGACGCAGGGTCGTCGGCGGCTCGCCGGCGTACAGCAGTCGCGCCTCGTACCAGTGATGCGCCAGGATCTTGATACGGCCGTCGATGATCAGATCGCGCGCCGGAATGCGCAGCCGCGCTCGCGGTGAATACAGCGCGGCGGCACGCCAGGACCATTCGGCCGGTGTGTCCAGCCAGCGCATGGCGCAGGCCAGGGGATTGTTTTCGTCCATTGCGACACGAGGCCCGGTGAAGTCGGTGAGCCAGTGTCCGCACGGCGATGCGCGGCGGCATCGCCCAAAAGAGCCATCGGGTTCGGGCTTCGAGAATCGGGACTCGAGAATCGGTGTTCGGGCGTGCGACTGCGCCTCAGCCTTGCGCCCGTCGCCACAGATCCGCGGCCTGGCCGCGGTTGTCGCAGCCGAGCTTGTCGAGAATGTTGGCGAGATGACGCTTGACCGTGTGCAGGCTCAGCGCGAGTTGCCGCGCGAGCTGCTTGTTCGACAAGCCCAGCGCCACCAGTTCGATCACCTGGCGCTCGCGCTCCGACAGCTTCTGCGCGATGCCGTTGGCTGGCGTCGTGAGTACGTGCGCCGTGGCGGCCGGCGCGTCGCCCTGCCAGTGCGCCAGCGTCGCCAGCAGATAGGCCGCCTCGGTCATGCCGGCCGGCGCCAGCTGCAGCAGCCGGCGCACGACCGCAGCGGGTTCCAGCAGCAGACGGCCCGGCGTGCCGTCGCGCAGGATTTCGCGCAGCACGGGCTCGAAAACCTGCCAGGCGCGTGCTCGATCGCCGCGCGTCTCATGCAGCTGCGCCATGGCGATGCGCGGATCGGCGTAGAACGCCGGCGCGGGATGCTGCGCGTGATGCTGCAGCGCCAGCTCGAGCGCCGCCCTTGCTGCCGGCAGATCGCCCGCGAGCAAGGCGGCCTGGCCTCGCACCGTGGCGATCGCGCCCTGCACGAGCGGCCATTCGCGATCGCGTGGCGCGCCGTCGAGCAGTGCCGCCTGTTGCGCCAGGCCTTCGCGGTCCATGGCCATCCAGCAGATGCGTGCGAGCACGCTGCGATAAGGCCGCTGCCAGGCCCGCCGCAGACCCTGCGCATCGCTGGATTCGAGGTCGCTCAGCAAGGTTTCCAGCCCTTGCCGCGAGCGCTCGAAGTCGCCATCGATGGCGAGCATGAGCGCCTGCAGATGCTTGGCATCGAGCAGCACGTAGCGCACCTTGCCGAAGCGCTGCTGGATCTGTTCGGCACGCTCGAAGGCACGCGCCGCACCTTCTCGCCTGCCCTGCCATAACGCGGCCCAGGCGGCGATCACCACGGGTGTGGAATGCCAAGGCGCGGCCGCCGGCCTGGGCACGCTTTCGCACAGCGCGGCGAAGCGCAGATAAGCCTCGGTGACGCCCGGCAGACCGCCGAAGTGACAGTTGAGCGTCGGCGCCAGCTGCGGCGCGTATTGCGCCGGATGTTCGGCGACGCGATCGTTCATCGCCGCAAGATGGCTGGCGATGCGGTCGCAGTCACCCAGCGAGAACGCGCTCCAGGCCCGCTGCAGATGGAACTGCGCGGCGTCGCTGGGCGGCAGCGGCGATTCGAAGCAGCGCTCGGTCAGGTCGGCGCGCTCCTGCAGTCGCCCGAGCGCACCGAGCGAGGCCGCCAGCAGCAGCTGCGCACGCAGCCTTTGCGGCAACTCCTCATCATTCGCGAGGCCGGCGGCTGCGGGTTCGGCGTGCCGGACCACCTGTTCCCAATCCCAGCGCGACCACGCGCATTCGGCCATCAGCAAGGCCAGGCGCGGCTGCTGGGCAATGTCGGCCGGCAGTCGCCGTAGCCAGCGCTCCAGGCTCGCGTATCCGCCCTCCCCGGCCAGTCGCAGGCCATGCCCGGCGATCAGCTCGGCCGCCTCAGTCCAGTGTTGCGCATCGAGCCAGTGTGCGATCGCGCGTTCGGGAACGGTTTCGACCGCGGCGGCGCGTGCGTAGCAGTCGCTGCGATGCGAGGCCGGTTCGAGCGCGAGATGCTCGAGCAGAAAGTCGCGAAACAGGTCGTGAAAGCGCAGCACCGGCTCGCTGTCCTCGATCACGGTCAGGAACAGATGCCGGCGCAGCAGCTCGTCGAGCAGCACGCGACTGTCCTCGCGCTGCGAAACCGCGCGACAGCGGCGCGGATCGAGCTCGGGCAGCACGGCGCAGTCGATGGCGAAACGGCGCAGATGCCCGGGCAATTCGTCGAGCACTTCCTGGGCGAGAAATTCGAACAGGCCGCGCGGAGCCGTGCTGTTGGGCGCCGCAAGCGCGCCCTGCGCCTTGGCAGCCTGTGCGATCAGCAGCAGATTGACGCCGACCGCCCAGCCTTGGCTGCGCTGCAGGGCCTCGCGCACGAGCGCTGGTGACGGCTCGCTGCCCCAGCGCTGCTGCGCCAGTGCTGAGACCGTCGACTCGTCGAAACGCAGCTGCGCCGCATCGATCTCGCCGAGTTCGCCATGCGCGCGCAGGCGCGCGAGCGGCAAAGCCGGTTCGCTGCGCGATCCGAACAGCAGCGACACGTGCTCGGGCAGGCGCTCGATCAGTGCATCGAGCAGGGCGACGGTGGCGCGATCGCCGATGCGATGCAGGTCGTCGAGCAGCCACGACACGCGCGATGCGGTGGTCGTGCACAGCGCGTTGACGATGCCGGCGAGCACCGCGCGTGCCTCGGACCCGGCATCGCTGACATTGGCGACGAGCGCGAGGGGATCGGTGTCCCACGACAGATTCAGCGGCAACAGCGACCGCACCAGCGTCGCCAGCAGGCGCGACGGGTGATTGTCGTCGTCGTCGAGTGCGATCCACACGCAGGCTTCATCGGGTTCGGCCGCGGCGGCGAACTGCAGCATGAGCGTGGTCTTGCCCGAACCGGCCGGTGCCACGATCAGCGTCACCGGGTGCTGACGGCTGTGCTGACGCAGCTGCGCGAGCAGCACGTCGCGGCGCACGAGATCGCGGCGCGTGCGCGGGACGCGGAACTTGGTCAGTGCGAGAGCCGTGGACATCGGTCGAACGTCCGATCTGCGCCGAGGGTCGGGGATGACCGCATCTTAAACCGCGTCGGCCTCGCGGCAACGGCACCGCCTCTCAGCGCGTCACGAGCGGAATCGCCGCGCCTCGATCAGCCTCGAGGCAGCAGATCGGCTGGCAGTTCGTCGCGGCTGAAACCGGCGGCCGAACGCGCGCTCCAGTTGATCGGCGGACGAATGCGCGTGTCGTGCTCGGCCAGCAGGCGCAGGAACGTGGCATCGGGTGCCAGGCCACGCTGCTCGCACAGCCAGCGGAACCAGTGCGTGCCGATGGCGACGTGGCGCACTTCCTCGTCGAGGATCACGCGCAGTGCGCGCACGGTGTCGTGGTCGCGAACTTCGGTCAGGCGATTGATCATGCCCGGCGTCACGTCGAGTCCGCGTGCTTCGAGCACGCGCGGAACCAGCGCCATGCGCACGAGCACATCGTGCGCGGTCTTTTCGGCGGCTTCCCACAAGCCGTTGTGCGCGGGCAGATCGCCGTAGCAACAGCCCAGCTCCTGCATGCGCGCGGCCAGCAGTTCGAAATGGCGCGCTTCGTCCTTCGCCACGCTGAGCCAGTCGTGATAGTAGGCCTCGGGCATGCCGGCAAAGCGCAGGCAGGCATCGAGCGCCAGATTGATCGCATTGAATTCGATATGTGCGATGGCATGCACGAGCGCCGCACGACCCGCATCGGTGCCCAGGCCACGAACCGGTACGTCGCGCGGCGACACCAGTTGCAAACCGGACGGACGTCCCGGCGCCCACGCGGCGGGACGCGGTGCATCGACGATGCCGGCATCCAGCTGCAATGCGTGTACGCGCTCGCACTTGGCGGTGGCGTCGCGCTCTTCGAGCGCCTGGCGCAACAGGGCGATCGTGCTGTGGGTCATCGCATCATTTCCATCGGCATAAAGCACGAGGGCCGCGTTGAGCGGCCCTCGCGTCATCGACGTTGCGGTCGATTGCTTACTTGACGTGCTGGTTCACCAGCTTGGTCATTTCGAACATCGTGACCTGATCCTTGCCGCCGAAGATCGGCTTGAGCTTGGCATCGGCATTGATGGCGCGACGGTTGGTCGCATCCTGCAGATTGTTCTTCTTGATGTAGTCCCAGACCTTCTTGGTCAGGTCGGCGCGCGTGATCGGCGAGGAGCCGACGACTTCGGCAAGAGCGGCGTCGGGCTGCACGGTCTGCGAAATGCCACCGCGCGGCGCGGCCTTCTTGGTTGCCGCCTTACCGTCGCCTTGCTTGGTGCTGGCCATAGGAAAACTCCTTGGTTTCGATGTTTTTGAAAATTGTTTTGTGGGGGGCTACCGCACTCGGCGGTGCGCAAGCTTACACGGGAGCGAGCGCTTGCGCAGGCTATGCGAAATCCACGTTCCATGACCAGTGCCAAAACAAAAAGTTCGCATACGCCGCCGGCCTGTCGCGCATCTCCCCAAGCCGTCCACAGGCCGGAAAACACAATTGAACACCGATATGCCAATTTGACGAAATACCTGATCGCAGCGGGATTTCAGCGCATTTAGTGCCGGCCTGCGCTGTATCGCGGCCGGCGCCGGAAGAAAACTTACGCGCCTGAAAGCGCACTCTGCAGATCGGCGATCAGGTCTTCGGCATCTTCGAGTCCCACGGACAGGCGGATCAGGCCTTCGGAAATGCCCGCTTCCGCCCTGGCCTGCTCGCTGATGCGGCCATGCGTGGTGGTGGCCGGATGCGTGATCGTCGTGCGGGTGTCGCCGAGGTTGCCGGTGATCGAGCACAGCCGCGTGCCGTCGATGGTTTTCCACGCCGCATCGCGACCGCCCTTGACCTCGAACGACACGATGGAGCCAAAGCCGCGCTGCTGTGTCTTGGCCAGTTCGTGCTGAGCATGCGTCGCCAGGCCCGGATAATGCACGCGCGCCACTTTGGGATGCGCCTGCAGATAGTCCGCGATGCGCTGAGCGTTCTGCTCGTGCGCCTTCATGCGCACCGACAGCGTCTCGAGACCTTTGAGAAAGACCCAGGCATTGAACGGCGACAGACAAGGCCCGGCCGTGCGCATGAAGCCGTACACGTCCTTGCCCACGCGCTGCGCGTCGCCGACGATGGCGCCG
>JALRLM010000496.1 GCA_023254435.1 Hydrocarboniphaga sp. | reverse complement strand
ATGCCGTCAACGCAATTCGCAGCGCGGCACCGTGCGCAGACATGCCGGGGTTTTCGTCGCAACGCTTTTCATCTCGCCGCGCTGACCACGCTGGCGTCGCTGTGCGCGACGCCGGTGCTGGCCGACGACGTGCCGGCCCCCGGTGTCGAGGTCGCTGCCGCCGATGCGGTGGCGCTCGAGGAGCTCATCGTCAAGGGGCAGGCGCTCGACCGCACCGACAGCGCCTACACCAGCACCACCATCGACAGCCAGCAGATCCGCGACGATCGCGTCTCGCAGGTGCAGGAAATGTTTCGTCAGGTGCCGGGCATGAACGTGCTCGACTACGGCCTGCCCGGCGTGGGGAACGCCGTGGTGATCCGCGGCTTCGGCGGGGGTGGCCATGGCGGTGATCTGGGAACGGTCATCGACGGCATTCCGCTCAACGAAGCGATGTCGCATGCCGACGGCTACGTCGATTTCAGCGTCGTCGTGCCGCTCGAAGTCGACACCATGACGGTGTACAAGGGCCCGGTGTCGGCGCTCTACGGCAACTTCAATCGCGGCGGTCTGGTGTCCATCGACACGCGCAAGCGCGGCGACTACGCGCAGGCCGACCTCAGCCTGGGCTCCTTCGATACCTTCGACGCGCAGGCCGCGATGGGCGCGAGCATCGGCGACCGCCAGCAGGTGAACCTGGCTGCGCAGGTGTTTCACAGCGACGGCTTTCGTCCGCAGTCGCGCAGCGATCGCGGCACTTTCGCGGGGCGCTGGAGCATCGCCGCGACGCCGGATCTGGAGCTGGCGGTGTCGACGCGACTGCATCAGGCCGACTCGGCGTCGCCTTCGTACATGACGCAGGCGCAGTTCGACAGCGACCCCTACGGCATCGCCCCGAACGTGCAGAACGATGGCGCCGAAAAGCACTTCGCCACGCTGCGCCTCGACGCCAACTACCGCATCGCCGACGATCTCAAGCTGCTGACGTTCGCCTACACCACGCAGCAGGATTTCACGCGCTGGTTCACGCGTCCGGTCAGCGCCACGGAATGGCGCCAGCGCGAAGAAACCTACGATCGCGAGGTCTACGGCGCCGGGACCAGCCTCAACGGTCGCCAGTCGCTGCTGGATGCGCCGCTGAACTGGGTCGCCGGCGTGGAGACCTTCCGCGAGCAGACCGACTATCTGTACTTCGACGGCCTGGATCATCGTGAGCGCGTGCAGCCCGCGATCAACGACCGCCGTGCCGAACTCGACAGCGTGTCGGCCTTCGGCGAAGTCGAATGGAAGCTGCATGCCTTGTTCATGCCCTCGGTGGGACTGCGTGCCGATCGCTTCACGGGCGGCTGCTCGCTCAACGGCGAGGAGACCAGCACCACGCCCTGCGGCGATCTGAACACGCTCGAGAACCTGGCTCCCAAGCTGGGCCTGCGCATGACGCCGTGGTCGTGGCTGGCCCTGCGTGCGAACTGGTCCGAAGGTTTCGCCTTGCCCAGCGGTTTCATCAAGTACGCGGCCGGTGCCCGCAGTCTCGATCCCAACGTGTTCAAGCAGAGCGAAGTGGGCGTGACCCTGAAGCCCTTCGACGGTCTGTCCTTCGATCTCGCGGCGTTCCGCCTCTCGTCCACCAACGAAGTGCGTACGCTGCCTTCGGGTGAGTACGAGAACTATGGCGCCACGCTACGTCGTGGCCTGGAACTGGCGATGAACTGGCGCGTGGTGGATTCGCTGGATCTGTCGGCGGTGTATGCACTGACCGATTCGGAAGTCACGCAGAACGCCAACACGGCACTGCTCGGCAACGAAGTGTCCGGCGTCTCCCGCAACAGCGCGACGATCAATGGCCGCTGGGCGCCGTCGCAGGACTGGATCGTGGATGCGACCTGGCGTCTGGTCGGCGAATACCAGATCGACGCCGCCAACACCGCGAAGTCGGCCAGCTACACCACGGTGGATCTGGGCCTGAGCCGGCTGTTCCGCAGCGGCGAGCATCCGTACCGGCTGTTCCTGAGCCTCGACAATCTCACCGATCGTGTCTACGCCGCCTCGGTATCGCGCATCGGCGGGCAGACGCTCTATGCGCCGGCCGCTCCGCGCATGCTGCGCGCCGGCCTGCAGTTCGACTTCTGATTCGATGCCTGATCCGACCTCCACCCTCATTGCTATTGGGTCTACGACATGAACTTCTTCAATTTCCGTTTCAATCGCCATTCGATGCTGCTGGCCGCCGGCGCCTTGATGTTCGGCGCGCAGGCGAGTGCCCACACCGTATGGCTGCAGCCCGACACCACCGCCGGCGTCTACCGCGTCTACTTCGGCGGTCACGCCGGCAAGCTCGAGGCCTATCCGGCCGACAAGCTCAAGTCGGTCGATGCCTACGATGCCGACGGCAAGTCGATCGCGGTCAAGCGCAGCGATGCCGCCGACGGCGTGCGCATCACCCCTGCCAAGGCACCGGCGATGATCGCCATGCACTACGAGAACGGTATCTGGGCGCGCACGCCCGAGGGTCGCAGCGTCAACAAGACCATGGACGAAGTGCCGGGCTCCAAGCAGGCGACCAACGCGGTCAAGTATCACAAGACCATCCTGCAGTGGACGCCGTTCGTGGCCAGGACCATCGGCCAGCCTTTCGAGGTCACGCCGGTGGATGCCAAGGCGCCGCAGGCTGGCAAGCCCATGCAGCTGCGCGTCACCATCGACGGCAAGCCGACGGCGGGCATCAAGATCGGCCATGGCGAAGATACCGCCGACGGCACGACCGACGCGCAGGGCGTGGTCCGCTTCGTTCCCGAGAAGGGCTTCAACAAGCTGTGGGCCGGCCAGCGTACGCAGGTGTCCGGCAACCCGAAGTTTTCCGAGCTGAGCTACGAGTATCTGCTGGGCTTTTATGCGGAGTAAGGGCATGAGATTTTCGATGCGTCGTATCGCCATCGCTTCGGCGGTGGCCGGCTCGCTGCTGGGCATGGGCAGCGCGCTTGCTCATGGCCTGCTCGTGAGCGTGCACGGCGAGGGCAGCAGCGTGATCGGCACGGTGTACTACTCCGACGGTGCGCTGGCGGTGGGGGAGTTCGTGCAGCTCATCGATGCCGACGCGCCTGCCGAGTCGCCGCGCAGCACCACGGCCGATGGCGACGGCAACTTCCGTTTCGATGGCGCGACCGTGGGTCATCGCTATCGCGTGATCGCCGAAGGTGAAGAGGGCCACGTCACCGAAATGGAACTCGTGCTGGCCGAAGGCGCCAAGGCCAGGCTCAACGACGCCGATGGCGCGCCGGCCGAGGAGGAAGGCTTGCCGGCCTGGCTGGTGATCGGTGGCCTGCTGCTGCTGTCGCTGGTGCCGGCCTTTCTACTGCGGCGCAAGAAAGCCTGAGGTCGTTCCACACGCACTCCGGCGCGGACACCGGAGTGCGCGCTGGGCTGTCATGGCGCCGTCATCGCGCGCCACGACCATGTCGGGTCTTTGGACGGCGTGTTCGATGGCCAGCGAAATCTTCGACGTGTTTCCGACGCCGGTCATGCGCGTCAGGCAGCTGCTGAGCGAGGATAGGATCCAGCGTCTCGCGCAGCTGTTCGAGGCACGCGCGATGCGCGGCAACACCCTGTCGCCGCAGCTTGCGCATACCGAGATGCTGGCGCTGGGCGACAGTCCGCTGCTGGCGCAGCTCGGCGAGCAGGTGACGCCGCATCTGGTCGAATTCGGCAGACTGCGCTTCGGCGAGGCGCTGAAGTGGTCGATCAAGGAGCTGTGGGTCAACGTGCTCGACCCCGGCGGTCGCCAGGCCGTGCACAACCATGCCAACAGTTTCATCTCAGGCGTGGTGTATCTGACGGCGAGCGACCCGGCTTCGAACACCACTTTCGTCAAGGCGCCGGGCGGGCACGACTTCGTGTTCGACAACACCAACAAGCGCAGCAAACTCGGGCCCTACAGCGCCGGCAAGTGGATGTCGCCCGATGCGCTGCCGGGCGACCTGCTGCTGTTTCCGAGCTACCTGCTGCACGAAGTGCCGGTGAATCGCGGCGGACGCCGCATCACGCTGGCCTTCAACGCGATTCCCGACCGGCTCGAAGCCTGGGGCTACTCGATCCGATTTTCGTAGCGCGGGCGCCGTCATGGCGCTGTCACGCGCGGCTTTCACTCTCCGCGATCCTTGAGTTTGCACGCCACGATCATGATCAAAAAATTATCGGCCGCTACGCTGCTGGCCGGCCTGATGCTGCTGAGTCCCACCGCGAGCGCGCACGAGTATTACGCCGACGGCTTCGTCATCATTCATCCCTGGGCTTTGCAGACCGACAAAGGCGCGACCACGGCGCCCGTGTATCTGCGCTTCGATGAAATCACCAAGGCCGATCGCCTGATCTCGGCCAGTTCGGCTTCGGCCGGTCGCGTCGACATCATCCGCGAATCGGTGGCCGAGGCGCAGCAGCAGGCAACCGTGCTCGACGGCGTGGCGCTGAGCGTGGGCAGCACCATCGATCTGGTGCCCGAGGGCATGCACCTGCTCATGCGCGATCTGAAGACGCCGCTGTCCTACGAGCGCAGCTATCCGCTGACGCTGGTGTTCGAGCGTGCGGGCACCATCAAGACCACCCTGTCGGTCGGCCAGCACTGATTGCCTTGCGGCGACAGAAGCGTTTGGAGCTGCACATCGGTCGATCATACAAGTGGCCGGTTCATAAGAAGAAATCACACGAAGTGGATGTCTCGTAACGGTCTCGGGCACGTCATCGTCGGCCACTAAGTTGCGCCGCGATGCTCGCCGGCAGCAGCCCGGCGATGCGTCGACACGACACCGTGATCCGAAATTACAGGGAGTAAGCATGATCAAGCAGCATCGCGTGCGCGAGCTCGTTCTCGCCGTCGCGGCGTTCGCCACGTTCGGCAGCGCCACCACCGCCTTTGCCTCCGAAGGAGACAAGGGCCACTACCTCACCGGCGATTTTCACAACCACACCACCTGCTCCGACGGTTCGCTGTCACTGCAGAAGCTCGTCGACAAGTCGGCCGGCACCTACGCGCTCGACTGGTTCGCCCAGGTCGGTCACGGCGGCGCCAGCGCGCGTAACTGCACGCTCGCCGAAGATCCGTTCGAGCCCGTCGCTCCGGCGCTGGGCCTGAGCACCAGCGGCACCGGCCCCTGGCCGCCGGCCACCTATCCTTCGGGCGGCCAGCCGGCCTCGTCGGGCTACGGTCCCAACCAGAACTGGCAGGACACGCTGCCGCACGGCGCCGCCGACATCAAGGGCGACGTCAACGGCAATCCGCGCCGCATGTGGAAGTGGCAGGAAATCCAGGAGTTCATGTATCCGGTGGTGGAGCAGGAAACCCGCAACCGTTCCAAGCCGATCTTCATGGGTCTGGAGCAGAACGTGCCGGGCCACGAGCACACCAGCGCCGCCGTCATCGACGGCCAGCTGCCGCTCAACGCGATCGGCAACGCCGATGCGATGGCGATGTTCGAATACTGCTTCGATCGCAGCGACACCGATCGCAGCCGCGGCAACATCACCGGCACCACCACGGGCAACAACTGGGATTGCACCGTGCCGGGCAGCAGCAACAACAACCTGCTCGATCCGACCGCGCGCAAGATCATCGTCAGCAGCGGCACCGGCAGCGGCAACGCCGGTCACGTCAAGGCGCTGGAAGGCGTGAAGTGGATGGCCGCCTACTCGCCGTTCTCGAGCTTCTACGTGCCGGCTCACCTCGAGCGCGCGGGTGCCTTCAACCCCAACGGCAACAACGGCTTCAACATCGAGCATCTGCGCGACTTCAACAATGCCGCGCCGAACATCGCGTTCGGTTTCGAGAGCATGCCGGGCCACCAGGCCGAAGGTAATCGCGGCAGCTACGGCACGGGCGCCGTCGGCGGCGGCACCTACGGCGGCACGGGTGTCTACGCGGCCCAGGTCGGCGGCGTGTGGGACGCGCTGCTCGGTGAAGGCCGTCGCTGGTTCTTCTTCGCCAGCTCGGACTATCACAACCGCGGCAGTTTCGGTCCGGATCAGCGTGAATCGACGGCCGACTTTTATCCGGGCGAATACACGCGCGACTACGTCGCCGTGCGCGCGCCCAAGGCCACGTTCACGCACCAGGACGTCGTCGACGGCCTGCGCAGCGGCAACAGCTTCGTCGCCAACGGTGGTCTGATCGATCGCCTGGGCTTCGTCGCTTGCAAGGTGCCGGTGCGCGGCAGCTTCGACGAGAGCCTGATGACGCGCATCGCCGACGCGATCAAGAACAACGAGTCGATGGACGACTTCACCAACTGCGCGACCATGGGCCAGGAGCTCAAGATCGGTGCCGGCGAAGACGTGCAGGTGATCGTGGCACTGCGGGATCCGGTGGGCAGCAACTTCGCCCCGTACACCTTCGACAATCCCTCGCTGCTGCAGATCGGCGTGCGTCAGCCGCTCAATGCGCCGGTGCTGGATCACGTCGACCTGATCGGCGGCAACGTCACCGGCCTGATCGCGCCGGGCAGCGCCAACTACGCGGGCCTGATCAACACGCCGGCGGCCACCAATGCCTCGACGACGATCAAGGCGACGTTCAACAGCCGCAACTGGCGTTCGCTGTCGGAAGGCCGCAAGCTCATGAGCTACCGTCTCAAGGGCGTCAGCGTGTCGCAGTTCGTGCGCCTGCGCGGCACCAACCTGCCGGCCGCCACGCCGTACGAGACCGACGCCGCGGGCAATCCGCTGCTCGACTTCGGCGCCGACATGAAGATCCTGTGCAAGGACGCGGCCTGCCCCGAGCACATGGAACGTGACGCTCAGGGCAACAAGACCTCGAGCTACGACGTCGCCGGCTGGGCCGACCTGTGGTTCTACAGCAACCCGGTGTACGTGAAGGTCGAATCCGCGACCACCACCACGCCGACGACCACGACGCGTCCGGCGGCCGAGCGTCTCGCCGCGCGCCGTCGCTGATCGTGAACCGATGACGCCCGCCGGCATCCGCTGACACGGGCCTGTCATCGATGTGATGGAAAACAGGGCGGGTTCTCCGGAATCCGCCCTGTTCCGGTTTTCATGCCGACCTGGATGTTCACGATTTCTGCGCCGGCTCCGTGATGCCGGCTTTCTCATTTTTGCCTGCATGCCTTCTTCCGTTTCGATCGAGCCCGCCGCCACCGCCCAGACCGCCGCGTCTGCGCGGCGCGATGCCGCTCGTTCGCGCCCGCCCGTGCTGGCCGCGCTGCTGATGGTCGCGTCGGGCTTCGCCGGTCTGGGCTATCAGATCGTCTGGACCCAGCAACTCGGTCTCTGGCTGGGCCACGAGATCATTTCGGTGCTGGCCGTCGTCGCCGCTTTCTTCGGCGGCCTGGCGATCGGCGCGCAGACGCTGGGCCGCGTCGCCGCGACGAGCCGTCGTCTGGCGTTCTGGTACGCGGGCTGCGAGGCGCTGATCGCCGCCTGGGCCTTGCTGCTCCACGTGCTGCTGACGCCGGCCGGCGCTCTGCTGGTGAGCCTCATGGGGCCGCAGCCTTCGGCGCTCTGGCAGTGGAGCGTCGCCTTCGTCGGGCCTTTCCTGCTGCTGCTGCCGGCCACCTGCGCGATGGGCGCGACGCTGCCGCTGATCGAGCGTGTCGGCGATCGCCTGCGCGACCAGGGCCATGCGATCGGCGCGCTGTACGCGGCCAATACTTTCGGCGCGCTGCTGGGCGTGCTCGGCAGCAGCTTCGTGCTGGTGCCGATGCTGGGCCTGCGCAGGACCGCGCTGGTGTGCGCGCTGCTCAACCTGCTATGCGTGCTCGCGGCGCTGCTGGCGC
>JALRLM010000395.1 GCA_023254435.1 Hydrocarboniphaga sp. | reverse complement strand
TGGCGGATGGCGTCCTCGTCGTGCTCGACCACGATCACCGTGTTGCCCAGATCGCGCAGGCGGAACAGGGTCTTGAGCAGGCGCTCGTTGTCGCGCTGGTGCAGGCCGATGCTGGGCTCGTCGAGCACGTACATGACGCCGACCAGGCCGGCGCCGATCTGCGAAGCCAGGCGGATGCGCTGCGCCTCACCGCCCGACAGCGTCTCGGCGCTGCGCGCCAGCGTCAGGTAATCCAGGCCCACGTTGTTGAGAAAGCCCAGGCGCGCGCCGATCTCCTTGAGGATCTTGTCGGCGATCTCGCCCTTGTGGCCCGGCAGCTTCATCGTGTTGAAGAAGGCTTCGGCATCGCGGATCGACAGCGAGGTGATCTGCGGCAGCCGTGTGTCGGCCACGTAGACGTTGCGCGCGGCGCGGTTCAGCCGATCGCCGTTGCACTCGGGGCAGGCCTTGTCCGACAGGTACTTCGACAGCTCCTCGCGCACCGCCACCGATTCGGTTTCGCGGTAGCGGCGTTCGAGGTTGGGCAGCACGCCCTCGAACTTGTGCGTGCGCGTGACCATGCGGCCGCGTTCGTCGGGATACTGGAACGGCAGCTTCTCGTCGCCGCTGCCGTTGAGGATCAGGTCCTGATACTTCTTGGCCAGCTTGTTCCAGGGCTTTTCGGTGTCGAAGCTGTAGTGCTTGGCCAGCGAGGCGATGAAGTGCCAGTAGTAGGCGTTCTTCTTGTCCCAGCTGCGGATCGCGCCGGCGGCCAGCGACAGCTCCGGGTGATGCACGACGCGATCGGGATCGAACACCTGCATGGTGCCCAGACCGTCGCACTTGGGGCAGGCGCCGTGCGGCGCGTTGAACGAGAACAGGCGCGGTTCGAGTTCTTCGAGCGAATAGCCGCAGTGCGGGCAGGACATGCGCGCCGAAAAGGTCTGCAGCTTGTCGTCGGCCGCTTCGCCATGCGGCATGACCAGCGCCAGCCCTTCGGCGAGCTTGAGCGCGGTCTCGAAGCTTTCGGCCAGTCTCTGCTTGATGTCGGGGCGAATCTTGAAGCGATCGACGACGATTTCGATGTCGTGCTTGAGCTTGCGGTTGAGCTTGGGGATCTCCTCCAGCTCGTAGACGCGGCCGTCGACACGGGCGCGCACGAAGCCCTGCGCGCGCATCTGCTCGAACCACTCCAGATGCTCGCCCTTGCGTCCGCGCACCACGGGCGCCAGCAGCATCCAGGCGCTGTTCTCGGGCAACGCGAGCACCTGATCCACCATCTGCGACACCGACTGCGCCTCCAGCGTCACGCCGTGATCGGGGCAGCGCGCGGTGCCCACGCGCGCGAACAGCAGGCGCAGGTAGTCGTAGATTTCGGTAACGGTGCCGACCGTCGAACGCGGATTGTGGCTGGTCGATTTCTGTTCGATGGAAATCGCCGGCGACAGACCTTCGATGGTATCGACGTCGGGCTTCTGCATCATCGACAGGAACTGCCTGGCGTAGGCCGACAGCGACTCGACGTAGCGGCGCTGGCCTTCGGCGTAGAGCGTGTCGAAGGCCAGCGAAGACTTGCCGGAGCCCGACAGGCCGGTGATGACGATGAGCTTGTCTCGCGGCAGATCCAGCGAGACGTTCTTGAGGTTGTGCGTGCGCGCGCCGCGGATGCGGATGGAGTCCATGAAGGGCAGCGAAGGACGTGTCGGGGGCGAACGCACACTATAGGCAGGTTCGGGCTCGCCGCCCAAGGCAGGCCGGCGGTTCGACAGCAACGGGCAAGTCGCCGATTCAAGAGTCCAGGGCGAAAAGCCCGTCCGATCAAGGCATGGCGCTACTACGCGAGCCAGCTTGGGTGAATCCGGCGCGGGCCGGGGCGATCGCCCACAATGACAGTTCGGGCTCGCTCGCGGGCCGCTCCCACGCCACCCCTCAACCGGAGCCCTCATGAGCGCCAGGTCGGCCGTCACGATCTATCACAACCCCGCCTGTGGCACCTCGCGCAACACGGTGGCGCTGATCCGCGACGCGGGTATCGAGCCGCAGATCGTGCAGTACCTCAAGACGCCGCCCGACCTCGTCGCGCTCACCGCGCTGGCGGCTGCAATGGACGGCGGAGCGCGCGAACGGCTGCGCGCCAAGGAGGCGCTGGCCACCGAGCTGGGCCTGCTCGACGAGTCCGTCGGCGACGCGACTTTGCTCGATGCCATCGCCGCGCACCCGATCCTGCTCAATCGCCCCGTCGTGGTCAGCGCCAAGGGCGCCCGCGCCTGCCGCCCGGCCGAGCGCGTGCTCGACCTGCTCTAAAGCGCAGCGGGCGTCGCTCAGAACTTGTATTCGACCCAGGTCCAGAACTTGTCGGTGGTAGAGCGGCGCACCGCGTCGGGAGCGCGGGCATCGCCGTCGTAGTGGCCGTACTTGAGGCCCGCGCCGAGGCGCTGACCGATGGGCCGCGTGGCGATCAGGTTCCACTCCTCGCCGTAGCGTAGCGAGGCGCTATCGGCCTCGAAGCGATGCCATACCGCGTTGAGCCTGATGCGCTCCACGTTGACGGCCAGCCCGGCGTAGTCATCGCGTACACCCCAGGCCGGCGTGTTGACGAACAGGTCGACCCAGCCCTGGAAGGCATGCAGCGTCGCCAGGGGCGTCTGGAAACCATAGGCGCCGTCGCCGCCCAGAACTTCGTGACCCAGGGTTGCTGTCAGACGCTTGCCGCCGGCGCTGAATTCGATCAGCCGGTAGTCGGCCTGCGTGCCGGCGGGCGAATCGGCGATGCCCTGCTGGTCGGCATATTCGGCGGCATAGCCGAGCTGCAGCGGGCCGACCGCTGCGCTGCCGCTGGCGCGCAGGCCCAGTGTGCGCGTGTCGCGGCGGGCGGCGGAGTCGAAATCGAAGTCCAGCCAGTAGCCGTAGGCCACCAGCTTCAGCTCGGGCCTGGCGCTCCAGGCCAGGTTCAGTACATGGGCGTCGAGGCCCAGCGTGTCGGCGCAGGCGAAATCGGCGTTGCAGGAGACGCCGGCATTGGCCGGGTCCATGCGAAAGGCACGAAACGACCGCACGCGACTCAGGTAGGCGTACTGCAGTGTGGTGTCCGGCAGCGAACGGGTGACCAGGCTCGCCGCATCGAAAGTCTGCTCGCGCTGGCGCCAGGCCACGTTGCCGATGAAGCGCTGGTTGTCGAAAGCCAGGCGCTGCCGGCCCAGCGTGATCGCGGTCGCCGGCAGGCCCGAGTAGCGCAACCAGGCCTGATTCAGGCTTTCGCCGCCCGGATCCGGCACGATCGGATAGCGACTCTTGAGGTTGTCCGTGCTCTGGTAGTGATCGTCGTCCAGCGCATAAGTGCCGCTGAATTCCATCTGCGCATCCAGGCCCTTCCACGCCGCCGTGGTATAGCCCAGGCGCAGGCGCGTCGTGAGCGCGTCGGCGCTGTTCTGGGTGATGCCGAGGCCGTAGGGCGGATCGGTGTCGATGTGTTCGTAGCGCAGGCGTGCGTCGAGATTGGGTTTGCCCTGCGTGAGGGCGGCGGCGAAGGTATCCGCCAGCGCGGAGGCCGGCAGCAGGGCGAGGCAGGTCGAGGCCACGCGGGCGAGCGCGGCGAGGCAACGGCGGTTCATGGAGACCAGTGAGAAGGGGGAGGCGGCCCGTCGGCGGACCCAGTGGTCGATGCAAACGAAAACGCCCGGCGACGAGCGGGGAGCTCGTCGCCGGGCGTCAATGCCCGCTATCGTTTCAGTGCGCGTCGTGCCGTCGTTGGCGACTACGCTGTCGCCATATTCTAGGCGGACCGCTGCGGCGGGGCGATCAATTTTTTACACCGATGAACCACCTGTCGGTTTCGTCTGCCGGGTCGCGATCCGCTGTCGTGCCGGCCGTCGTGCGCTATCCTCGGCTCATGTTCAAGCGCCTGCTATGCACGCTGCTGTCGCTGTGGCTCCTCGCGGGGCCCTTCGGCATGGGCGCGCATGTGCATGCGCACGAGCATCCCACGCATGCCCTGCACGAACACGTCGCCCTCGAATTCGACGGCGATCATCTGCGCGCCCACGTGGACGGTGCCATCGACCGCGACTGCGCCGGTGCGCTGCAGCAGGCCGCGGCGGAGCTGCCTGAACTGGGGCCCGGTCATGCGGCGACGATGCCGACGGCGCCGTGGCCCCCCGTGGTCTGGACGATCGAGCCTGCGCGCCCGTCGCCGAGTCGAGGGCCGCCAGAACACATCCGGCCGCCCAGCCAGGCGCCTCCACTGCCTCCCGCGTTCGCCTAGCGCGCTGCGTCCTTTCGGGATGCGGCGCTTCGCCGCGTTCCCGCAAGAGGACTTGTCGTGTACGACCCCGTTGCATGGCGCACCGCCGTGGCCCTGGCCGCGTCGTTGTGGGCCGCTTCATCGTTCGCCGCCGAATCGCTGTCGCTCCCCGAAGCGCTGCGGCGGGCGGCGCTATCCCATCCCGATCTGCAAGGCTTCGAGGCCGAGCTCGGCGCGGCCCGCGCCACGCGGGTGCTGGTCTCGCGCTCACCGACGCCCGAAGCCGGCCTGCTGCTCGAAGACGCGCTGGGCACCGGCGCCCGAACCGGCGTCGATGGCGCGCAGTGGACGCTGAGCTTCACCCAGGCGCTGGAACTCGGCGATCAGCGCGGCGGCCGCCTGGGCGTGGCCGATGCCCAGGCCGCGGTCGTGAGCGCCCGCCAGGCGCAGCGTCGGCGCGACGCGCTAGCCGAAGTCACCCAGCGCTTCATCGAGGCTGCGGTGGACCGCGAGCGCCTGGTCCTGGCCGAGCACGGGGTCGAGCTGGCCGAGCGCACGCTGGACGCCGCCGAGGCCCGCGTCGCGGCCGCCCGTTCGCCCATCGCCGAACGCTCGCGCGCTCGCGCCGCGCTGGCCCAGGCCACGCTCGAACGCGAGCATGCCGAGCACGAGGAACTCAGCGCGCGCGTCTCGCTGGCCGTGAGCCTGGGCTCGCCCGAGCCTGATTTCGGCCGCCTGCAGGCCTCGCTGTTCGAACTGCCGGCGGTGCGTCCGCTGGCCGATCTGCGCGAGCGCCTGCAGCACAGCCCCGATGCGCAGACGCGCCTGGCCGAGGCCGCCTTGATCGAGGCCGAGCGTCGCGCTGCGCTGGCCAGCGCGGGACTCAAACCGACGCTCACGGGCGGTGTGCGGCGCTATGGCGCGGGCAACGACGACAT
>JALRLM010000323.1 GCA_023254435.1 Hydrocarboniphaga sp. | reverse complement strand
TAGGAATCCGGACCCGCCCACCACCAGACCATGTGGGCCATCGGCAGGTAGGACAGCGTGAACCAGATGACCGAGAAGATCAGCACGGCCTTGAACTTCATGCGCTCGGCGTAGGCGCCGGCGATGAGGGCCACGGTGATGCAGGCGAACGTCATCTGGAACACCGCGAACAGCAGTTCCGGCAGCACCACACCCTTGGAGAAGGTGGCGGTCGTCGTGAAGAAGCCATTGGCATCGTAGACCACGCCTTTCAGGAACATCTTGTCCAGCGTGCCGAAGAACGGCGCGCTGCCCGAGAAGGCAACCGAGTAGCCGTAGACCACCCAGAGCACGCCGATCAGGCAGAAGATCGCGAAAGTCTGCGTCATGGTCGACAGCATGTTCTTGCTGCGCACCATGCCACCGTAGAACAGGGCCAGACCGGGCAGCGACATCAGCAGCACGAAGGCCGTCGAGGTCAGCATCCAGGCCACGTTGCCTTCGTTGAAAGTCGGGGCGGTCGGAGCCGCTTCGGCAGGGGCTTCGGCCGCAGCCTCAGCCGGCGCCACTTCGGCCGGAGCAGGGGCCGCTTCAGCGGGAGCCGCCGTCTCGGCAGCGGGGGTTTCGGCGGCAGCCGCCGGCGCTTCATCCTGAGCCCAGACCGCTGCCGAACCGCACGAGGCGGCCAGCAGGAAGGCCAGCGCAATCTTACGAATCATCTTTTGACACTCCCCTTGAAAAATTGAGTTAAAGCGCGTCTTTACCGGTCTCGCCCGTACGAATGCGGACAGCCTGTTCGAGACCGAACACGAAGACCTTGCCATCACCGATCTTGCCGGTGTGGGCCGCCTTGCTGATGGCATCGATGGCCGCGTCGGTCTTGTCGTCGTCGACCGCGACTTCGATCTTGACCTTGGGCAGAAAATCGACCACGTACTCCGCACCGCGGTACAGCTCGGTGTGGCCCTTCTGGCGACCGAAACCCTTCACTTCGGTCACCGTGATGCCGGCTACGCCGATTTCGGACAGCGCCTCCCGCACCTCATCCAGCTTGAATGGCTTGATGATGGCAGCGATTAATTTCATTGACTGAACTCCTTGAACAAGCTGCGATTTCTGGTGTGCTCCGGACGCCCCAGGTGGCGCCCCCCAGCCTGCGGCAATGCTCTAAAGCATGGAGCGTGCCAGCGGGAACCTACCCAAGCGGAGGGAGAACTACTCAGGGCGACGCGAGCTTGCACCAAAATGGAGCCTGACGCGCGGCTCAGCTTGGAGGCGTCCGAAGGCGGGCGCGGACCCGCGTCGACTCAGCGCTTGAGCCGTTCGTAAGGGCTCTTGGAACCCGCCGGCTGGCGCCGGTAGCGCTTGTAGCTCCACCAGTATTGTTCGGGCAGGTGCGTGAGCACGGCCTCGATCCCCTGGTTGAGCGCGGTAGCCCCCTGCGCCGGATCGTCGACCTGCGATGGCGCCGGCGTCAGATGAAAGCGGAAACCCTGGCCACGACGCAGCCGCTCGGCGTAGCAGAACCACACCGGCGCCCCGGTGCGCGCCGCCAGCCGCGTCACCAGCTCGGGCGTGTGCGCGGGCAGGCCGAACAGCGCGGCGAACACGCCGGCGCCCCAGGGCGGATCCTGGTCGGGCAGGATGCCCACCATCTGTCCGCTGCGCAGGGCCTGCAGCAGCGCCTTGACGCCGCCGCCGGTGGTCGGCACCAGTTGCGCACCGAGCCGCGAGCGGCCCTCTAGGATCACCGGATCGACGACCCCACCCTGCGGCTTGTACAGCGAGGTGATGCGGCCGACCGACGCGCAGAGCATGCCGGCCAGCTCCCAGCTGCCGATGTGCGGACACAGGATGATGGCGCCCTTCTGGTCGGCCAGCAGGCGCTGCAGCTGCTGGGTCGCCTCGGCGTCGCGCAGCCACGACAGCAGACGATCCTTCGGTCCGTACCAGATCGCCGGAGCCTCGGCGACGGCCTTGGCCATGTGCACGAGGCTGCGCCGCGCGATGGACTCGCGCTCCGGAGCCGGCAGTTCGGCCAGACACAGATCGAGATGCAGCTGGGTCACGCGCTTGAGATCGTTCGGCACGTACCAGGCCAGACGGCCCACGAGCACGCCCATCCCGTGCAGCAGTGGCAGGGGAAGATGGCCCAGAGCGATGAAGAGGGCGCGCAAAATGGCGGACATTGCCGTCATTCTAGTGGGCTGCCGCGCGGAATGAGCAAACGCTCGCTGCGGCCACGTGCGAGCGCCGATGATCCGGTCGCGCACCACAGCCCGCAACCACCCCTGCATTCGGAAACCCCAGGCGATGATCGGATTGCTGCAACGTGTCACCGACGCACGCGTGAGCGTCGAAGGCGAAACCGTGGGCCAGATCGGCGCCGGCCTACTCGTGCTCGTCGGCGTCGAGCGCGACGACGA
>JALRLM010000539.1 GCA_023254435.1 Hydrocarboniphaga sp. | reverse complement strand
GTAAAGCGACGCAACCTGATCGCCGTAGCCGTTGAACGGCAGCGTCTTGCGGCGGAAGAACTCGCCGAGACGGCGTTCGCTGCCCTGCGACCAGCGCGGGTGATCGACCTGCGGATTCACGTTGGCGTAGAAGCCGTATTCCGATGACTGCTGGCGCTTCCACGTGTTGAGCGGTTCGGTCTCGGTGAACGTGACGCGCACGATCGACTTGATGCTCTTGAAGCCGTACTTCCAAGGAATGGTCAGCCGCAGCGGTGCCCCGTTCTGGTTCGGCAGCGTCTTGCCGTACATGCCCACCGACAGAAAGGCCAGCGGATGCATGGCCTCATCGATGCGCAGGCCCTCCACGTAGGGCAGCTGCAGGCCGCTGTAGGGCGACTCGGGCATCTGCTTGCGATCGTAGACGGTCTCGAAAGCCACGAACCTCGCTTTCGAGGTCGGCTTGAAACGCTTGAGCGTCTCGCCCAGCGGGATGCCGACCCAGGGCACGACGATGCTCCAGGCCTCGACGCAGCGATGGCGGTAGATGCGCTCCTCCAGCGCGGCGGGCTTGAGCAGATCGTCGAGCGCAACCGGGCCGGGGGCTTCGCATTCGCCCTCGACGCTCACGGTCCAGGGACGCGTCCTGAGCGTGTGGGCGTTCTGCGCGGGCTGGTCCTTGTCGGTGCCGAACTCGTAGTAGTTGTTGTAGGTGCTGACGGTCTCGAAGGGCGTGACCGTCTCGTCGCCGGCCAGGGCGCTGCGCCGGGCCACGGCGAGCGGCTCGCCGCCCGTGGCCGGCGCATCGGCGGCGCGGCTGGCCGTCGACAGGGCCAGCGCGCCGACCGCGCCGATGCCCATGTCGGCCAGGAAGCGGCGACGGTTGCGATAGAGGCCCTCGGGCGTGATCTCGCTGGACTTCACGGCCGAATCGGAACGGATCTGGATCAGCATCGAAAACCTCCTCGAACGGCCCGCGGGTTCGGGGCCTTCCCAGGGACCTTGAGTTGTGGCGGACGTTCTGCCGTTACCATAGGCCCGGACTCTGGAACATGAAACGCGGACGGATGGCGATGCAGTCGGATGCAAGAATCGAGGAACTGGCCGAGACCTTCGAGATGCTGGGCGATTGGGAGGAGCGCTATCGCTACCTGATCGAACTGGGCCGCAAGCTGCCGCCGCTGCCCGACGAGGCGCACAACGAGCAGAACAAGGTGCGCGGCTGCATGAGCCAGGTCTGGCTCGACAGCCGCACCGAGCCCGGTCCGCCGCTGAAGCTGCAGTTTCTCGGTGATTCCGACGCGCACATCGTCAAGGGCCTGATCGCGCTGCTGTTCGCCATCGTCTCCGACCGGACGCCGCGCGAGATTCTCGACACCGACGTCGGCGCCGTGTTTACGCGCCTGGGGCTCGAGAATCACATCACCATGAATCGTCGCAACGGCTTCTATTCGATGGTGGAGCGCATCAAGCAGCTGGCCACCGCCGCAGCCTGAAGCGGCTCAGGGCACGCGTTCGACGCGCAGCGTCGAGCCGTCGGCCTGCACCACGCGCACCGCGCTGCCGGCGGGTGCGTCGCCGCCGACGATGCGCCACTGGCTGTCGTCCACGCGCAGGCGACCGACGCCGTCGACGATGGGTTCGGCCAGCGTGAACTGGCGGCCGACGTAGGACTGGCCGCGGCGGTTCAGCGTGGGACGCTCGTCAGGCGCCGGCGCGGGCTTGAAGCGGCGGTAGGCGAAGAAGCTGACGATGGACAGCACGCCGAAGATCACCACTTCGGCCTGCCAGGGCAGCGTCACCAGCAGCGCCAGCGCGCCGACGATCAGCGCCGAAATGCCCATCCACAGAAACACCGCGCCGCTGACGAAGATCTCGAGTGCGATCAGCGCGAGCCCGAGCACCCACCAGTGCCAGAACAGCAGCGTGAAATCCTCGCCCATGTCAGTCCCGCGAAACCTTGCGCGCGAGTTCGGCGATGCCGCCGATGGCACCGATGACGCTGCTGGCTTCCAGCGGCATCAGCACCAGTTTTTCGTTGGGGCTCGTGGCGATCTTGCCCAGCGCGTCGACGTATTTCTGCGCGACGAAGTAGTTGATGGCCTGCACGTCGCCCTTGGCGATGGCCTCGCTGACCATCTGCGTGGCGCGGGCTTCGGCCTCGGCTTCGCGCTCGCGGGCCTCGGCATCGCGGAAGGCGGCTTCGCGACGGCCCTCGGCTTCGAGCACGGTGGCCGCCTTCTGCGCCTCGGCGCCCAGGATCTCGGCCTGGCGCTCGCCTTCGGCCTTGAGAATCGCGGCCTGGCGATGGCCTTCGGCTTCCAGGATCTGCGCACGCTTGAGGCGCTCGGCCTTCATCTGCTGCGCCATCGAATCGACCAGGTCGGCCGGCGGGCGGATGTCCTTGACCTCGATGCGCGTGACCTTGATGCCCCAGGGCGTGGTGGCCTCGTCGATCACCGTGAGCAGGCGCGAGTTGATGTGGTCGCGCTGGGAAAGCAGTTCGTCGAGATCCATCGAGCCCATGACCGTGCGCAGGTTGGTCATGGTGAGCTGCATCACCGCCACTTCGAGATGCTGCACTTCGTAGGCGGCCTTGGGCGCGTCGAGCACCTGGAAGAACACCACGCCGTCGACGCCGACCATGGCGTTGTCCTTGGTGATGACCTCCTGGCTCGGCACGTCGAGCACCTGCTCCATCATCGACAGCTTGCGGCCGATGGAGTCGACGTAGGGAATCATCCAGTGCAGGCCCGGCTCGAAGGTCGCGCGGTACTTGCCGAAGCGCTCGATGGTGTATTCCTTGCCCTGCGGCACCGTGACGATGCCCTTCCACAGCGTGACCAGGGCGAACGCGGCGATGACGATGGCGAGGATGTTCATGTCGTAGTCCATCTGCAAAGGCCCGGTGAGGCGGCTGTCGCCTCAGTGTAGAGCATGCCCGGCGGTGGCTTTCAGTGCGAGGCCTGGCGGTCGATCCAGGCCTGCACGCGCGCGTCGAGCAGCTGCAGCGGCAGCGCGCCGGCCATCAGCACCTGATCGTGGAAGTCCTTGAGGTCGAAGCGATCGCCCAGCGCCTGCTGGGCGCGCGAGCGCAGTTCCAGGATCTTGAGCATGCCGGTCTTGTAGGCCAGCGCCTGGCCGGGCCAGATCAGGTAGCGCTCGACCTCGGCCACCACGTCGGACTCGGGCATGCCGGTCTTGTCGATCATGTACTGGATGGCCTGCTCGCGGCTCCAGTGCTTGTAGTGCATGCCGGTGTCGACCACCAGGCGCACGGCGCGGAACTGCTCGTCGCGCAGGCGGCCCAGGTCGTCGAAGGGGTTTGCCTCGTAGCCGAGTTCCTTGGCGAGACGCTCGGCGTACAGCGCCCAGCCTTCGACGTAGGCCGTGAACGGCAGGATGCGCTGCACGGTCGACACGTCCTTGAGTTCGCGTGCCAGCGCAATCTGGAAGTGATGGCCCGGCACGGCCTCGTGATAGGCCAGCGTGCGCATGCCGAAACTCTTGATCTCGCTGATGTCGCGCAGGTTGATCCAGAAGGTGCCGGGACGCGAGCCGTCGAGCGGCGGCGGATCGTAGTAGGCCCCGGGGCTGCTGGCTTCCTTGAACGCGGGCACGCGGCGGACTTCGATCTTCGCTGCCGGAATGTGGTTGAAGGCCTGGCCCAGGCCTTCCTGCACATCGCGGATGATGACTTCGAAGTCCTTGATGCAGTCCTCGCGGCCCAGATCGCTGGCCGGATAGTTGAAGCGCGGCTGCTGGCCGAGCTCGATCATGCGCGTGCCGACGTTGCCCTCGGTATAGCCCTGTGCGCGCAGGATGCCGTCCATCTCGGCTTCGATGCGCTCGACTTCGGACAGCCCCAGCGTGTGCAGCTGCTCGGGCGTCATGTCGGTGGTGGTGTGCGAGCGCACGGCGTAGGCGTAGTAGGCGTCGCCGTCGGGCAGCGACCAGGCGCCGTCGTTGTTCAGCGGCTTGCCCTGCAGGCGCTCGAAGTAGGCGATGAGCTGGTCGTAGGCCGGATAGACCCCGGTCTCGATCTGCGTGCGGGCGGCGTCGAGCAGTTCGCCGCGCGTCGCCTCGGGAATCGCAGGCGCGGCCGCCAGCTTGTCGCGCAGGGCGGTGTAGAGCAGGTTCTGGTCGGCCGGCACGGCGACGAAGCCGCGCATCTGTTCGAGCACCTTGGTGACGGCGAAGCGCGGCGGCAGGATGTTGCGCTCCTCGCGCAGCCGCAGGCCCTGTAGCACCTGGCCGAACTTCTGGTCGAACAGCGCCAGGCGCGCGATGTACTGCCGGGCCTCGGCGGTGCTGGTCACCGACTGCTGCGTCGCCATCATCGTCGGCAGTTCGGACTGCAGGCCGAACAGCG
>JALRLM010000525.1 GCA_023254435.1 Hydrocarboniphaga sp. | reverse complement strand
CGTAGCTGTCGTTGAGATCCGGATCGTTGATCAGGCCCTTCCAGCCCACCGTGGTGCGCGGCTTTTCGAAGTACACGCGCATCACGATCAGCAGGTGCTTGCCGAGCTGTTCGCGCACGGCGGCCAGGCGCTGTGCGTAGTCGAGCGCGGCTGCGGTATCGTGGATGGAGCAGGGGCCGACGATGACCAGCAGGCGATCGTCGCGACCATTGAGGATGTCCTGGATTTCGCGGCGCGTCTCGAAGGTGGTCCGGGCGGCGCGCTCGGACAGCGGCAGCTCGGCCTGGACCTGGGCCGGCGTGGACACCGCACGAATCGACTTCATGCGGGTGTTATCGGTGACGAACTTCATGGCTTTGCGCCCTCTCGGGCGTTGGCGGCGGATCGGGGGCAGGGATGCTAGCAAATGCTTGCGGACACACCCTAGCGACTTTGGGTGAAAACCCGGGGTTGTTACGCTCCCGTGCTGCCGGCTTGTGTCAAATCATCAAAGGATCAACTTGTGAGCAATAATTCATCACGTTGGCTCGTGGCCATCGCGGCTGGCGCGGCCTGCGGATCGGCGAGCGCCGTCGAGCGTCCGATCGCGGTCTACAACCAGGGTGCGCTGGCGCGGGCCTTCGAACTGCCCGTGCTCGGTGAAACCGGCGTGCTGCCCAATGGCGACAGCACGGGCGCGCTGCGTTTCGACCTGACCACCGAGTACCACACCAGCGGCGATCCGGCCGGCGAGGCCGTGCTGCTCGACGGCGAGTCCGACCTGCTCACTTTCGCGTTCCGTCGCGGCCTGGGGCTGGGTATCGAAATGACGCTGGAGATTCCCGTGCTGTACCAGGGCGGCGGCTTCATGGACGGCCCGGTCGAGGACTGGCATTCGATCTTCGGCCTGCCCAACGGCGGTCGCGAGGATGCGCCGCAGGATCGCCTGCTCTACCAGTACCAGCGTGCCAACGGCCAGACGGTGCTGAACTACGACCGCAAAGGCGCCGATCTGGCCGACATCCGTCTGGGCGTCGGCTGGCAGGCGGCGGAGAGCCTGGCGTTGCGCACCGAGCTCAAGCTGCCCACGGGCGACGACGCGCACCTGGCGGGCGGCAACTTCGGCGGCGCGCTGTGGGCCGACTGGGCGCTGCCGATTCCCGACAGCCTGTGGCTCAGCGGCTGGGTGTCGGCGGGCGGATCCTACAACGGCGACAACGGCCTGCTCGACGATCAGCAGCAGAGCTTCGTGCCTTTCGGTGGCCTGGGCCTGTCGGCACGCCTGGGCGAGAACTGGGCGCTGCTGGGCCAGCTCTACGCCCACGGCAAGCTCTATGACGATTCCAGCCTCGATCCGTTTCGCGAAGGCCTGCAGGGTTCGCTGGGCCTGCGCTATCACGTCGGCAACGTGCTCGACGTCGACCTGGGATTCCAGGAGGACCTGATCACCAGCTCCTCACCGGATTTCAGCGTGCACCTGGCCCTGGGATGGCGGTCGAAGTGATGCCGCCGCGAGCGGAGCGCGATTCGGCTGCATGAAAAAGGTCCTGTTCGTCTGCAGCCAGAACCGACTTCGCAGTCCGACCGCCGAGCAGGTGTTTGCGTCGTACGAGGGCATCGAAACCAGCTCGGCCGGAACGAATCACGATGCGGATAATCCGGTGACGTCGGAACTGCTGCGCTGGGCTGATTTGATCTTCGTGATGGAGCCCACGCACCGCCGCAAGCTGCAGCAGAGGTTTCGCTCGTCCCTCGATGGGAAGCGCCTCGTCTGCCTGGACATACCGGACGAATTCGGTTTCATGGACCCGGGGCTGATCCGCTTGCTGCAAGCCAGGGTGCCGAAGTTCCTGCCTCGGAAACGGCCCTGAGCAGCGGCGGGTCATGACCCGCCGCCGTTGCCGGCGCGGCGCCTCCGGCAGGGCCTATCGCGGCGGCAGATCGAACAGCAGCAGTTCGGCTTCGCTCTGCGCCGTCAGTTCGAGCGCGCTCTCGCCGGACAGCATCACGGCGTCGCCATCCGACAGTGTCTGCCCGCCCAGCTGCACCTCGCCGCGTGCCACGTGCAGGTAGTGCGGGCGCTGCGGATCGAGCTTCTGGCTCAGGGCCTGTCCGGCAGCCGGCCAGGCGATCATCAGGCGCGCATCCTGGTGGATGGCGAACGGCGCGGCCTCGGTCGCCGGCGCGACGACGGTGGAAAAGCCCGCGCGCAGCGCGGCGGAATCGAGCGGCTTCTGCTGGTAGCCCGGCGCGACGCCGCCCTGGTTCGGCAGGATCCAGATCTGCAGGAAATGCACGGGATCGGCGCGCGAGGCGTTCATCTCGCTGTGCGTGATGCCGCTGCCGGCCGTCATCAGCTGCAACTCGCCGGGCAGCAGCGTGGAGCCGCCGCCCGTGGAATCGCGATGCGCCAGTCCGCCATCGAGCACGTAGCTGATGATCTCCATGTCGCGATGCGAATGCGGCGAGAAGCCGGCCGCCGCATCGACGCGATCGTCGTTGATCACGCGCAGCGCCGAATAGCCCATCCATTCCGGGTCCTGGTAGCCGCCAAACGAGAACGTGTGGTGGCTGTCGAGCCAGCCGTGCTGGACGTGGCCGCGATCCTTGGCGTAACGAATCTGTTGCATGCTGGGGTCTCTCGAATGTCGATCATCAAAAATCCTCAAGGCCAGTTTGGGGTGAGGCCGACCGACTTGAAACCGGAATGTTTTGACCGGAGCATTCAATACTCTTGAATGCGGTTCTGCTGGAATGCCGCATCGTTCCCACTTCGAATCGACCCCGCATGCGCCTGAGCCTGGATGCCCTCGAAACCCTGGACGCCATCGCCGAAGCCGGCAGCTTCGCGCGCGCCGCCGAGCGCCTGCATCGCGTGCCCTCGGCGCTGACCTATACGGTCAACAAGCTCGAATCCGATCTGGGCGTCGCCATCTTCGATCGCAGCGGCAAGCGCGCCGAACTCACGGCTGCCGGCCGCGAACTGCTGGTGCAGGGGCGCGATCTGCTGCGCCAGGCCGAGACGCTGGAGCGGCGCGTCAAGCGCGTCGCGCAGGGCTGGGAAACGCAGCTCACGATCGCAGTGGACGAAGTGCTGCCGCTGGCCGGGCTGTTCGAGCTCGTGCGCGAATTCGACACGCTGGGCAGCGGCACGCGCTTGCGCTTCACCCAGGAGATTTTCGGCGGCACCTGGGATGCGCTGATCGACAAGCGCGCCGACCTCGCCATCGCCGCGCCCGGCGATGCGCCCGATGGTTTCGGCCTGCGTTCGGTGGAGATGGGGCGCCTCGATTTCGTCTACGCGGTGTCGCCTCAGCACGAACTGGCCGACGCGCCCGAGCCCCTGGCTGCGGCGCTGATCGCGCGCCACCGCAGCGTGGTCGCCGCCGACACCTCGCGTCGCCTGCCCGCGCGCAGCCTGGGCGTGCAACCGAATCAGGACATGCTCGTGGTGCCGACGCTGGCGGCCAAGCTGCAGGCGCAGATTGCCGGCCTGGGCGTGGGCTATCTGCCGCGCCATCTGGTGGCCCCGCAGGTCGAGGCGGGCCGGTTGCGCATCAAGGCCGTCGAGGAGGATCGCGATTCGGTGATGCTGCGCATGGCCTGGCGAGCGGGCGACGACGGCAAGGCGCTGGCCTGGTTTCGCGAGCGCGCTGCGACGATCGGCCTGCCGACGGCCTGACGGCCTCGCCCCGAGGCCACGCATGCGGCAGGATTGACTACCTACCTATTGGTAGGCAATATGGCCTCATGGTCGAACTCTCCCCCAAAGCCGAAGACATACTGGCCTGCGCGCGCCGGCTCATTCTCGCTGGTGGCTACGACGGCTTCAGCTATGCCGACATCTCCACCGTGGTCGGCATCCGCAAGGCGAGCATTCACCATCACTTTCCGAGCAAGACCGACCTGGTGACGGCGCTCGTGGCACGGCACCGCGAGGAAGCGGAGGCCGGCGTGGCCGCATTGGAGCGTGAGGTTGCCGACCCCGTCGACAAGCTGCGGGCCTACATGGGCTACTGGGAGAACTGCATCGCGGATACCTCGGTGCCGTTCTGCGTCTGCGCCTTGCTGGCGAGCCAGCTGCCGGCCCTGCCCGAGGTGGTGGCATTCGAGGTGCGAGCCTACTTTCGCTCGCTGTCGGCATGGCTGGCCTCGGTGCTGGAGCGCTGCGCCCGGCAGGGCAGCATTCGCCTGCACGGCACGGCGGCGGCGGAGGCTGAAAGCTTCATGGCCACCATTCATGGCGCCATGCTGTCGGCCCGCGCTTATGGCGATCCCCGGATGTTCGGCCTGATCACCCAGCAGCTGCTC
>JALRLM010000504.1 GCA_023254435.1 Hydrocarboniphaga sp. | reverse complement strand
CCCCCGTGCGCTCGGTCACCAGGCCGGCGTGCGCTCGGTGCGCAAGGTGCTGCGGGCGGCGCATTCGTCGGGCGTGCAGTACCTGACCATCTTCGCGTTCAGCCAGGAGAACTGGAAGCGTCCCGAACTCGAAGTGAAGCTGCTCATGCAGCTGTTCATCAAGACGCTCATGCGCGAGGCGGCCGACCTGCACCGTAACAACGTGCGTGTGCGCTTCATCGGTAATCGCGCCAGCTTCCCGGTCGAGTTGCAGGATGCCATGGCGCGCACCACCGAACTCACCGCCGCCAACACCGGCCTGGGTCTGCAGGTGGCGGTCGACTACGGCGGGCAGTGGGACATCCTGCAGGCTGCGCGCAAGCTGGTGGCGGCGGGCCGCGAACTGACCGTCGACAACCTGGAGCCCGAGCTCGACACGGCCGGCATCCCGGCTCCGGATCTGCTGATCCGCACGGGTGGCGAGCAGCGCATCAGCAACTTCATGCTCTGGCAGCTCGCGTATACCGAGCTGTATTTTTGTGACACCCTCTGGCCCGACTTCGGCGACGACGCCCTCGCCGCCGCGCTGCGCTGGTATGCCTCGCGTGAGCGCCGTTTCGGACGGCTGCCCGAGTCGGCCTGATCGGCCAAGCCCCGGTCGTAAAGCGGTGACCACCACGGCGATACGCCGGCAGGCTCCGCTCCGTACCTTCTCATTCCTGCAACCCTTCCACCCGAGCGCAGACAGACCTCCATGCTGATGCAGCGAGTCGCCACTGCCCTGGTCCTGTTGCCGCTGCTGCTGGCGGCGATCATCTACCTGCCGACGCCCGCCCTGTATGGCGTGTTCGCTGCCGTCGGCGTACTGATCGCCTGGGAGTGGGCCGGACTCATGCGCCTGACGACGCCGCTGTCGCGCGCGCTGTACGCCGCATTCACGGGCGCCATGCTGGCCGGCGTCTGGATGCTCAAATCGATGTGGTGGCTGCCTGCCTGCGTTTCGCTGCTGTGGTGGCTCTACGCCTTCGTGCTCGTGCGTGGCTATCCGGCCAATTTCGAGCGTCGCCAGCCCGGTCGTATTGCGATGGGTGTGATCGGGCAGATTCTGATCCTGCCGACCATCCTGGCCCTGGCCGTGCTCCACGAGGGGCGGGAAGGGCAGGCGCAGTCCGGCGCGCTGCGCCTGCTCTATGTGTTCTTCCTGATTTTTGCAGCGGACACGGGCGCCTACTTCGCCGGTCGCCGCTTCGGCAAGCGCAAGCTCGCGCCCCTGGTTTCGCCAGGCAAGAGCATCGAAGGCGCGATCGGCGGCCTGCTGCTATGCGCGGTCTGGGCCTGCACGGCCGGGGTCTATATCTTCAAGCCGGGCGACAAGCTGCTGGCCTTCGTGCTGGTGTCGATGGTCGTGGCCGCAGTATCGATACTCGGTGACCTCACCGAGAGCCTGTTCAAGCGCGCGGCCGGCGTGAAGGACAGCGGCAAGCTGTTGCCCGGCCACGGCGGCATTCTCGATCGCGTCGACAGCCTGCTGGCGGCGGCGCCGATGATGGCGCTGGGACTGTACGGGCTCGCGCTCTGATGCGTCGCCTGCTCGTACTCGGTGCGACCGGCAGCATCGGCCGCAGTACGCTCGACGTCGCCGCGCGTCATGCCGACAAGCTCATCGTCCATACGCTGACGGCGTTTCGTGACGCCGATGCGCTGTTCGAGTTGTGCAAACGGCATCGTCCGGTGCGCGCCGTGCTCGTCGACGAGGCGGCGGCGAGCCGTTTGCGCGAGGCGATCGAGGCCGAAGGGCTGGCCTGTGAAGTGCTGGCCGGCGCGCAGGCCCTGGTCGACGTCGCCGACGACGCCGACTGCGATCTGGTGATGTCGGCCATTGTCGGCGCGGCCGGCCTGTTGCCGACACTGGCCGCCGTACGGCGTGGCAAGCAGGTGCTGATCGCCAACAAGGAGCCGCTGGTCATGGCCGGCGCGCTACTGATGCGCGAGGCCGCAGCGAGTGGCGCCTGCATCCTGCCCATCGACAGCGAGCACAACGCCATCTTCCAGTGCCTGCCGCCGGCCTATCGCTGCGGCGACGCGCCCAAGGGCGTGCGCAGGCTGCTGCTGACCGCGTCGGGTGGGCCGTTCCGGGAATGGACGCGCGAGCAGATTGCGGCGGCGACGCCACAGCAGGCGGTCAAGCATCCCAACTGGAGCATGGGCCAGAAGATTTCGGTCGACTCGGCCACGCTCATGAACAAGGGGCTGGAACTCATCGAGGCCTCGGTGCTGTACCAGATGCGCGACGAGCAGCTCGACGTCGTCGTACACCCAGAGAGCGTCATTCATTCGCTGGTGGAATACGTCGACGGCTCGATGCTGGCCCAGCTCGGCCAGCCCGACATGCGTGTGCCCATCGCCCATGCGCTGGCTTGGCCCGAACGCTGGGAATCGGGCGTCGGCGGGCTCGATCTGGCCAGCCTGGCGCGCTTTCGATTCGAGCCACCGGACCTCGAACGCTTTCCCTGCCTGGGGCTGGCTCGAGCCGCGCTGCGGGCCGGTGGCAATGCTCCAAATTTATTGAACGCCGCCAACGAAGTGGCGGTCGAAGCGTATCTGTGCGGCCGAATCGACTTTTATAACCTGTCCTCCATGATCGAAGCCTGTCTCGAAGCCGGTATGCGGTTTCACGCTCAAGCGGCCGCGGACCTCGAGTCCATCCTCGCCATCGACACCTGGGCGCGCCGCTGGTGCAGCGACCGGCTCGCCGCAGCGTGACGGAGTAGCGCGATGCCCGATATCGTCTGGCAGGTCGGCGGCTTCATCGTCGCCATCTCGGTTCTGGTGTGCTTTCACGAACTGGGCCATTACTGGGTGGCGCGTCGTCTCGGCGTGAAGGTACTGCGCTTCTCGCTGGGCTGGGGCAAGCCGATCAAGACCTTCGTCGCGCGCGACGGCGTGGAATGGTCGATCGCGCCTTATCCCATCGGTGGTTACGTCAAGCTGCTCGACGAGCGCGAAGGCATCGTCGCGCCGCACGAGCGGCACCGTGCCTTCAACAATCAGTCCGTGCCCAGGCGCATGGCGATCCTCGCCGCCGGGCCCGGCTTCAATTTCATCCTCGCCATCGTCTTCTACTGGGCGGTTTTCGTGATCGGCGTGCCGGGCATGAAGCCGCTGATCGCCGAGCCGCCGGCCGGCAGCGCCGCGGCCGCGGCGGGCCTCAAGTCGGGCGAGCAGATCCTGGCCGTCGACGGTGAGGCGATCGACGTCTGGAGCACGTTGAGCACCGACCTGATCGAGCGCAGCCTCGGCGGCGGCAAGCTCCAGCTGGCCGTCAGCGGCACCAACGGCATTCCGCGCAACGTCGAACTCGATCTGTCGCGCGTGCGTGTCGATCCCGAGTTTCTGTTTGCCGATCTGGGGCTGTCGCCGTACGAGCCGGTCGCACCGCCGGTGCTGACGTCGATAGAGGCCGGCAGTCCAGCCGCCACCGCGGGCCTGCGCGAAGGCGATCGTGTGGTGTCCATCGATGGCGAGGCGATGCAGAGCCCCAGCGCGCTGATCCGCTTCGTGCGCGCCCACCCCGGAGCGGTGGTGAAAATGCAGGTCGAGCGTAACGGCGTGTTTCAGGAATCCACGGTGTTGCTGGCCCGTGTGGAAAACGGCGGCCAGCCAGCGTCAGGACGCCTTGGTGCCGGCGTAGCGACGCCCCCCGACTTGTGGCAGGATTTGCGCGCCGAACGTCGGCTCGATGCAGGGGCCGCGCTGCCGGCTGCGGTCGAGCAGACGTGGCGGATGAGCTGGTTGACGCTGCGCATGCTGGGCCGGATGGTGGTCGGCGACGTTTCCGTGAAGAACGTCAGCGGCCCCATCTCGATTGCGCAGGTGGCCGGGGACTCCGCTCAATCCGGGCTGGTGTCGTTTTTGAGTTTCATGGCCATCGTCAGTATCAGCCTCGGTGTACTGAACCTGTTGCCGGTGCCGATGCTCGATGGCGGGCATCTGCTGCTGTTTGCCATAGAAGGGGTGAAGGGTCGGCCGTTGTCCGAACGCTTCGTCGCCACCAGTCAGTATGTCGGTCTTGCCTTCATCGGCACGCTGATGGTTCTGGCGTTCTACAACGACATCATGCGGTTGATCTGACCTCACTGACCTTTAAGAGCAAAGACCCACGAAATGGGCTCCAATCAAGCACGCTTCAAGCTCAAACTGATCGCCGGTGCCGCCGCCATGATGTGGTTGCCGGCCTCGTACGCATTCACGCCGTTCACGATCAAGGAAATCCGCGCCCAGGGCCTGCAGCGCCTCGAAGTGGGCACGGTACTGACCTACCTGCCGCTGTCGGTGGGCGATCAGCTCAACGAGCAGACCTCGCGCCAGGCCATGCGAGCCCTGTATGGCTCCGGTCTGTTCGACGACGTGCGGCTCGAGCGCGATGGCGATGCGCTGGTGATTTTCGTCAAGGAGCGTCCGGCCATCTCGGGCTTCAAGCTCGAAGGCAACGACAAGATCGGCGGTGAAGATCTCAAGAAGTCGTTGGCGGACGCCGGTCTGGCCGAGGGCGAGCTGTTCAAGCGCGACTTGCTGTCCGAAGTGCAGCAGGAATTGCAGCGCCAGTATTTCGCCAACGGCTACTACGACGTCGACATCGACACGCAGGTCAAGCAAGAGCCGAACAATCGCGTCAATCTCGAGATCAATGTGACCGAAGGCAAGGTCACCAAGATCAAAGAGATCAACATCATCGGTAATAAGGCGTTCTCGAAGGAAGAGCTGCTCGAAGCCTTTCAGCTCAAGCGCACCAACTGGATGCCGTTCCAGAAGACCGATCGCTATTCCAAGCAGCAGCTGGTGGGCGATCTCGAATCGCTGACCTCGTATTACCAGGATCGTGGCTACCTGACCGCCAACATCTCGTCGGTGCAGGTGCAGCTGTCGCCCGACAAGCGCGACATCTACATCACCGCCAATATCGAAGAAGGCGAGATCTACAAGGTCAGCGGTACGAGCTTCTCGGGAGAAACCATTCTGCAGCCCGACTTTCTGTCGCGACTGCTGTCGACCAAGGCAGGCGATACCTTCTCGCGCAAGAACGCGACCGAGAGCGCCGATCGCATCGAAGCCGCACTGTCCGACGTCGGCTACGCCTTCGCCGAAGTTACGCCGCTGCCCGAGGTCGACGAGGAAAAGCGCGAGGTCAAGCTCAATTACGTCGTGCGTCCCGGCAAGCGCACCTATGTACGCCGCATCAATTTCTCCGGACACGGCGACACGCATGACGAGACGCTGCGTCGCGAAATGCGCCAGCTCGAAGCGGCGCCGTTTTCCAAGAGCGCGGTCGAGCGTTCGCGCGTGCGTCTGGCGCGTCTGCCCTTCGTCGAGGAGGCCGAAGTCGATACCACGCCGGTGCCCGGCACCGACGATCTCGTCGACGTCAGCTTCAAGATCAAAGAGCGTGCTCCGGGGTCGGTGCAGGCCGGCATCGGCTATTCGGGTTCGGCGGGTTTCCTCGTCACCGGCAGCCTGACGCACACCAACTTCCTGGGTACCGGCAACCGCGTGAGCTTCGAGGTCAGCAACAGCCAGATCTCGCGGGTCTTCAACG
>JALRLM010000425.1 GCA_023254435.1 Hydrocarboniphaga sp. | reverse complement strand
CGTCACGGCTGCGCTCGCGCAGGCGCTCGGCGTGCAGGCCGGCGAGACCGTGCGCGTGGTGGCGCTGTGAGCTCGGGCTGGCTGTTCATCAACGGCACGCGCCACATGGGTGCGGGCGCGGAATTCGTGAGCCTGGATCCGTCGACCATGGACGCGGTCTGGGAAGGCAACGCCGCCAGCGCCGGCGACGTGCAGCGCGCCATGGACGCGGCGCGCATCGCGTTCAAGAGCTGGGGCCGCACGAGCTTTACCGAACGCGAGGACATCGTTCGTCGCTACGCAGACAGGCTCAAGGCCAACGAAGACGCGCTGGCCCGCGTCATCAGCCAGGAAACCGGCAAGCCGCTGTGGGAAACGCGCACCGAAGTCACGACCATGATCAACAAGGTCGACATTTCGGTGAAGGCGTATCACGAGCGCACGGGTTCACAGGATGGCCAGGCCGGCAACGTGCGCACGCAGCTGCGTCATCGCCCGCATGGCGTGGTCGCGGTGTTCGGGCCCTATAACTTTCCGGGGCATCTGCCCAACGGACACATCGTGCCGGCCCTGCTCGCGGGCAATTGCGTGCTGTTCAAGCCCAGCGAGCTGACGCCGCGCGTGGCCGAAGAAACCGTGAAACTGTGGGAAGAAGCCGGGATTCCGCCCGGCGTGCTGCAACTGCTGCAGGGCGAGCGCGCCACTGGCGAGGCCCTGGCCCAGCATGCCGATCTCGACGGCCTGTTCTTCACCGGCAGTTCGCGCACGGGGCTGATCCTGCAGCAACAGTTCGCCGCGCATCCGGGCCGCATCCTGGCGCTCGAAATGGGCGGCAACAATCCGCTCATCGTCGGTGAACTCGGCAGTTCGCCCGACGATTTCAGGGCCGCGGTTTACGACATCCTGCAGTCGGCCTACTTGTCGTCGGGACAGCGCTGCACCTGCGCTCGACGCCTGTTCGTGCCGCGCGGGGCGCAAGGCGACCGCTTGCTGACATCGCTCGCAGCCAGTGTCGCGCAGATCCAGATCGGCCGCTGGGACGCCGATCCGCAGCCGTTCATGGGCCCACTGATTTCGGTGCGTGCGGCCGACCAGCTGCTGGCCGCGCAGACCCAGCTCATCGCGCAGGGCGCCGAAGCCATGGTGACGATGAAGCGCCTGCCGGACGGCGCGGCTTTCGTCTCGCCGGCCCTGCTCGACGTCACCGCCATCGAGCACCTGCCCGACGACGAATACTTCGGCCCGCTGCTGCAGGTGATCCGCTACGACGACTTCGACAAGGCGATCGAGTTGGCCAATCGCACGCGCTACGGCCTGTCGGCCTCGCTGCTGTCGACCTCGCCGGCGCAGTGGGAAACCTTCTCGCTGCAGATCAAGGCCGGCATCGTCAACTGGAACCGGCAGACCACGGGCGCGTCGAGCGCCGCACCGTTCGGCGGCGTCGGCCAGTCGGGCAATCATCGGCCCAGCGCCTACTACGCCGCCGACTACTGCGCCTACCCCGTGGCGACCATGGCCTCCGATCGCAGCGAACTGCCCAAGACGCTGACGCCGGGCATTCAGCTGAGCTGATTCGCGCAGCCGTTCTCGGACAGATCGCGCCACCATCGGGCATCAAGCACTCTGCAAGTCCATGCGGAGTGCGGCGATGTCCAGACTCGCGATCGGCGCGCTGTGCGCCTTGCTGTGGCTGGCCGGCGCGGCGCGGGCCGACGAGCCGCCGCCCGTCATGCTGGCTGACGTGCATCACCTGGGCGATCCGCTCGATCTCGCGGCGTATCGCGTCAGCGAGAAATTCGACGGCGTGCGTGCCTGGTGGAACGGCCAGCGGCTGCTCACGCGCACGGGCCAGGTGATCGCGGCACCCGACTGGTTCGTGGCGAACTGGCCGTCGATGCCGCTCGATGGCGAACTCTGGGCCGGCCGAGGGCACTTCGAGCTGGCATCCGGCATCGTGCGTCGCGCGCAGGCCTCCGACGAGGACTGGCGGCGCATCGAATACCGTGCATTCGATCTGCCCGCCGCCGACGGCGATTTCGATGCCCGCACGCGCAGGCTGATCACCATCGTCGAAGCGCTACGCTGTCCGTGGCTGATCGCGGTCGAGCAGCATCGCCTGGCTTCACCCGCCGAACTGGAAAGCCGGCTCGCCGGCGTCGTCGCGCAAGGCGGCGAAGGCCTCATGCTCAAGCGCGGCGATTCGCGCTACCACGCCGGGCGCGGACGCGATCTGCTCAAGCTCAAGCCGCTCGATGATGCCGAAGCCGTCGTCGTCGGCTACGAGCCTGGCCAAGGCAAGTACAGCGGCATGGTCGGCGCACTGGTGGTCGAGAGCGCCGACGGCCGGCGCTTTCGCATCGGCAGCGGGCTGTCCGACGCGGAGCGTCGTTCACCGCCCGCGCCGGGAAGCCGAATCACCTATGCCTACAGCGGCCTGACCGCTACGGGCCTGCCGCGCTTCGCGCGCTATGTGCGGGTGCGCCCGGCAGAATGAGGACGCGCAGCGCCGTTCAGAACAGCGTGCGTGTCACCTGCGCCGTGGCGGTCACGGAGCCCGAGGTTGCGGTCACGTCGGCACGGCCCGGCAGGCTGCCTGCGGTCGCCAGCCCCTTGGAACCCGCTTCGTTGCTGACGGTGACGACGAAGCTGCTCGACGACGCCCAGTCGACCCGCTCGGTGACGATCAGCTCGTTGCCATCGGCGAAGGTTCCGGTGGCGCGAAACTGCTGGCGTTCGCCGGGACCGAACTCCAGATCGGGCGGCGTCAGGGCGATGGCGCTGATCGCCGCGTCGGTGACGGTGACCACGGTGCTGGCGACGAATCCGTCGAGCTCCACGTCGACCACCACCGTGCCCGTCGCCAGGGCCGACAGCAGGCCCTTGTCGGTCTCGGCATTGCCGACGGTGGCGACCTCGTCATCATCGACACTCCAGTTCGCCTGCGCGCTGATGTCGGCCTCGCGGCCATCGGTGTAATACCCCGTGGCGACGATCTGCGCCTGGAACCCGGCCGGTACGTTTCCGGTCCCGGTGGCGACCGTGAAGCGGATCTCGCCGAGCTGCGCCGCGGTCACCGTGACACCGGTGGATCCGCTGACGCCCGAGGCGCTGTCGAGTGCCGAGACCGTGGTGCCACCGACCGCCAGGGCGCGCAGCAAGCCGGCTGATTCACCGTCGCTGCCAATGCTCGCGACGGTCGTATCGGCGACCGACCAGCTCAGGCCCGAAGTGATGACCGAGCGGCTGCCATCGGAGTAAGTGCCGGTGGCGGTGTAGGGCTGGTCACCGCCGACCGGCAGGCTGGCATCGGCCGGCGTCAGCGCGATCGAGCGCAGCGTGACCGGCGTGGGCTCGGGATCGGGGGAGTCGCTTGCGTCATCGGGCAAGTCGCTGCCCACGCAGCCCGCCAGCGCGGCCAGCAGGCCGCCGATGGCGAACACACGAAAACCCCAGCGCGAAACCTCGAACATGGATCGTCCTCGAAACAAATGTAAACGGCGGGAAGCGGTCGACCGTAGCCGCGGTCACTGAGCCTCGAGGTGCAATTGCACCCAGCGCGCTTCAGCCGTGGTCGCGACCGAATTCGGGCCAACGCTGCGACTGCCACGCTCGCCGGCCGTCAGCCGCCGTGCCTCGACGCCCTGGCGGACGAGGTAGAGGCAGATCGCGTTGGCACGTTGCGTCGACAGGCTGTCCAGCGCCCGCAGCGGATTGGCGTACTCGACGACCGTCAGGGTGAGTTGCGGGCGATCGGCCAGCGCACGCGCGAGCTGCGCAAGATTCTGCTGCGCGATCGAGGTGAGCTGATCCGACTCGCCGATGAAATTGATCCCCGGCGCCGGCGTCGTCTGCGGCAGCAGGCAGCCGTCCACATCGACCTTGAAGCCGCCGGATACCGATGCGCAGGCCGCGGCGGGCCCGATCGGCGCCACGCTCACCGTCGTGGGTGACGGCAGCGATGGTGTCAGCGGCGTGACGACGGGAACCTCGTCCGCAGCCGGCTGTGCCACTGGCACCACGCTGGTCGTCGCTGCCGGCATCGAATCGACGCTGGCCGAGCCGCCGAAGCGATACTCGATACCCAGGCGCAAGCGGAAATCCGCCGACTCGCCTTTGCCGAAATCGCCGCCGTCGAACACGAAATAGCGGCGAACCTCGGCGCGCAGGCCAAGCCCACCCGGCAAAGCCGCGTGCAAGCCGACGCCGAGATTGGCGGAGGGCGACAGCGTGCTGTGATCGAAGTAGGCCGAATCGGCGTATTCGCCGCCGAGGCCACCGATCAGAAAAGGCTGCAAGGCCGAGGAGCGCACGTTCCAGCGAGCATCCACCCCGGCGCCGACGAGCTTGTCGGCCGCCCCCTGGGGACGGTCGATCACGGTCCAGTAAACAGAAGGCTCCAGCACCACGGTCTCGGCCAGGCGCAGGCCGATCAGTGCGCTAGCGCCTCCAACGCCGGAATCGGCCCTGCGACCATCGTCGAGATCGACGTAGTCGGCCATGACCGCGATCGAATCCCATTCCATGGCGCTTGCACCGCCCGCCCCGAACAGGCCGCAGCCCACGCAACACCAACGCGCCAGCCTCTGCGCTCTGGCAAGAAAACCCATCCCCGCCCCCGGTGCAATTCGTAGGATCTTGTACGTTCGCGATGCTACCTAAGGACCATCATTTCCGACAGGTGCCGCAGCTGTCAGATTGAATCGAAAAGAAATTTGCGGCGAGACCTTCCGCCGAACGGTAAAAACCAGCCTCTCATCGCCCACAGGCGATGTTGACCATACGTATTACCCGTGATAACAAGGGATCGTGGGCATAGGTCTTTGCTCCGATTTACCTCTAGGGATAGTGGGCTGGGACAGGGTTATTCCCGTTCCTTTCGCTTTTTTGACTGCTTTTTACGTTTAACGGGAGTTTCCATGTCGTCCAAACTGATCAAACGCTCGCTGGGGCTCACGCTCCTCGCCGGCTCCATGGCCTTCGCCTCGACTGCGAATGCCAAGGCCAGCGACAGCTCGTTCTCGTCGCAGGCTTCGGCTGCCGCCCTGCCGTCCTCTCTCACCCTGCCGGTCGGTGATTTGCTGACTTTGACGCTGGGAACCGGATCAGGTCTCAGCATCGACCTGGCACTGTTCACCAACGCGGCCTACACCCCGCTGGTCGACCTGAACCTGCTCAACGGCGGCATCACCGTCGCTGCCAGCATCGGCGCCGTGCCGGAACCGGAAACGATCGCCCTGATGGGCGTCGGCCTGGGCTTCATGGCCCTGATGGCCCGTCGTCGCCGTAGCCAGTCCCACTAAATGCTGTTCGATGACAGCCCGTCCTAGCGGGCCGTCATCTCCGGGGATCGATAAGGAGCGAGCTGCGCGAGCACTCGCTCCTTATTAGTTTTCAGATTGCGGACAGCCCGTCTTCGGTCTTTTGCCTATTCGATCAAAGCGTGCTTTAGTTCCCCTGCGCATTTTGCAAAGCTGCGAACGTAGGTAACATTTGGTGCATACTGTTTTCGGACCGGCCAGGTTGCGAGCCCTTTGACCATCTCTTCACCCAGAATCACGGTTCCAGTAATCGGCTCGCCCATCGATGTGCTCGACTGGAATCTGGCTCTGTCGAGAATCGAAGAATGGGCCGGCCGTCGGGAGAGCCGCTACATCTGCATCTGCAACGTCCATTCGGTGGTGGAAGCCGCCAAGGACTCGTCGTTCGGCCTGACGCTGGCCGAAGCCGACATGGCGACTCCGGATGGCATGCCCATCGCCTGGACTCTGCGCCGCCACGGATTCAAGTCCCAGCAGCGCATCAATGGCCCGGACCTGATGCAGAAGTATTGCGAACGGGCCACGGCCAGCACAGCCTCCATCTACCTCTATGGTGGCACCGAAAAAACCCTGGAGCTGCTGCAGCAGCAACTCGGCAAGGAGTTTCCTCAGCTCAGGGTGGCTGGGGCTTATTCGCCTCCCTTTCGCCCGCTTACGCTCGAAGAGGATCGTGCCGCCGTCCAGCGCATCAACGATTCGGGTGCGGGTATCGTATGGGTCAGCCTGGGCTGCCCCAAACAGGAGCAGTGGATGGCGCGGCACCGCGGCTCGATCAATGCGGTCATGATCGGCGTCGGGGCTGCCTTCGACTTTCACGCACACACCCTGCGCCGCGCGCCGGCCTGGATGCAGCGCACCGGACTGGAATGGTTGCATCGTTTCGCCAGCGAACCACGCCGCCTGTGGAAGCGTTACCTGATTACCAACACGCTGTTTCTGCTCTATGCGCTGGGCTGGCGCAAGCCGCATCGCGATACGTCGCGCACGGTGCAGTCGGCCTGACGGCAGGCACCGCCCGCACCCCACTCTTCATTCCGTATTGCCTCGGCCTCGGTCGATAGGGACAGCGTCTCGATGCCCTTGTCGCCTGTTTGCCGTCGCCGGATAAATGCCGCATGAGTCGCGATTCAAAGCCGCAACGCGTACTGGTCGTTCACAACTCGTATCAGCAGAAAGGCGGCGAAGACAGCGTCGTCGAAGCCGAGGTCGAGCTGCTGCGGCAGAATGGCCATGCGGTCGAACTGCTGGCTCGCAGCAACTTCGATATCGACCACATGTCGCGTGCAACGGCCGCCGCCCAGACACTATGGTCGCGCCAGACCAGCGCCCAGATCGGCGAGCTCAGCGAGCGCTTCAGGCCCGACCTCGTCCACGTGCACAACAGCTTCCCGCTGGTGTCGCCGTCGGTTTACTGGGCCGCGCAGGCTCAGGGCCTGCCTGTCGTACAGACCCTGCACAACTTCAGGCTGCTGTGTCCGCAAGGCATGCTGCTGCGCAACGGCAGCATCTGCGAAGACTGCGTGGGTCACCTGCCCTGGCGTGGCGTTGTGCGCCGCTGCTATCGCGATTCGCTTGCGCAATCGGCGGTGCTGGGCTCCACCTTGAGTCTGCATCGCGCACTCGGAACCTATCGCCGCAAGATCGACGCCTACATCGCGCTCAACACCTTCTGCCGCGACAAGTTCATCGAGGGCGGCTTGCCGGCGGGCAGGATCCACATCAAGCCCAACTTCCTGAATCCGCCCGATCGCGAACCCGGCACATCGCCGCGCAGCGGCGGCCTGTTCGTCGGCCGGCTCTCGCAGGACAAGGGCATGGGCCTGCTGCTGTCGCTATTCGGCGCCGACAGCCGGCTGCACGACGCCCCGATCCGCATCATCGGCCGCGGCGACTACGAGGATCAGGCGCGCTCGGTCATGAGCGATCGCTACCTGGGTTTTCTGGGACTCGAGGCCATTCTCGAACATCTGGAGCGCGCTTCGTTCCTGGTCGTGCCCAGCCTCTGGTACGAGAACTTCCCGCGCACGATCATCGAGGCGACCAAGCAGAT
>JALRLM010000553.1 GCA_023254435.1 Hydrocarboniphaga sp. | reverse complement strand
CGTGAGCATTAACGCAACCCTGTTCGTCCAGATGATCGTTTTCGCGATCCTGGTGTGGTTCACGATGAAGTTCGTGTGGCCACCCATCGCAAACGCCCTCGACGAGCGTTCTCAAAAAATCGCACATGGCTTGGCTGCGGCTGAACATGCCAAGATTGAGCTGGCCCACGCCCACAAGGAGGTGGAACTCAAGCTGGCAGAAACGCGCTCGCGATCCACGCACCCACGGCGGCACTGAGCAAGAGCCCCGCGATGATCAGCAGAACTTTCTTCACGATGCTTTCCCCGCGTAATACTGCAAATTGATTTGCCGCTTGGCCGCGTCGGCAAGCAGTTCCAGGCGTTTCATTTCGTTGTCCAGCGCCATGCGCCGGGCATCGAGTACTGACATCAGTCCTCCTTGGCCGGATTGCCAGGTGGCCAGCGCCGAGTCGATGCGCTGCCGGCTCTTCGGAAGGATGTCGTTGTCGAACTGCTTCAAGCGCTCCTGTTGTCGGCGCAGGGCTTCCCAGTTGCGCCGGATATCCGACTCCTGTTCCCGGAACATGTCCTCGCGCTGCAACTCGGCTTGTTCCTGCTCGGCGAGCTTTGCGCTCAACTCGCGATCCTGGCGGCTATGCGAGAACACCGGCAGGTCGACCGTGACGTTGACGCTGACGAAGTCGGCGAAATCCGGCCGATAGCCGTAATCCACCGCGAGACTCCAGTCCGGCTTGTAGGCCTGCCTTGCCAGTGCCACCTCGTCTTCGGCGAGTTCGACGCGCTTGGCTTCGGCGTTCAGATGCGGATGCTGACGCAATTGCACCAGTAGTTGCGGCAAGTCCGGGGGATCGGGCCACGTGGGCACTTCAGGGCTGACGCTGCGGTCCGCCACTTCGTTCCCAAGCCACCGGGAGAGCTGATCGCGCGCATCGCGCACCTGCAGATCGGCATCGGCCGCCTCGTCGCGCAGCAGAGCAGCATTGACCTGAGACTCCAGCACCGCGCTTTGCGGCGCAGTATTCGTCGTGTAGGCGATCTCGGCAGCTTGCATCTGCAGATCAGCCTGATGAGCAGCGTCGAGCAGCAACTCCCGCAAGCGCTCCGCCTTCCAGACCGCCAGCCATGCGAATCCCGCATCGCGCTCGATCATCAAGCGCGAGGTCGCCAGCGTCTGTTCGGCCAGTTCCGCTTCGTGTTCCCCTTTTTGACCTCGCAGCTGGCGCTTTGCGGCGCGGGGAAAGTCTTGCATCACCCCGGCGGTGAACATGGTGAAGTCGTCGCGACGCAGCGAATAGCGGTCCGCCCCATCAACCGGCAGATCGGTCACCCCGGCCGTCAGCTTGGGGTCGGGCAATTGCGCCGCAGCCACGGCGCTGTTGCGAGCTGCTGCGACCGCCTGCGCCTGGGCTTCTAGGGCGGGCTGACGTTCGACAGCCAGACGCTGGACGTCGGCCAGACTCAGGAAGACCTCGGGCTGAGCGGCCTGCGCCAGGCTCGGAATACAAAGCGCAGATGCAAAGGCGGCTATGGCCCATGTCATGAGTTTCATGCTGGCTCCCTCAGGCAAAATCTCCCGGCGCA
>JALRLM010000242.1 GCA_023254435.1 Hydrocarboniphaga sp. | reverse complement strand
GCGCTATTACGGTGGCTGCGAGTTCGTCGACGTGGCCGAGCAGCTGGCCATCGACCGCCTCAAGCAGGTCTTCGACTGCGACTATGCCAACGTGCAGCCGCACTCGGGCGCGCAGGCCAATGCCGCCATCTTCCTGGCCCTGGTCAGCCCCGGCGACACCGTCATGGGCATGAACCTGGCGCAGGGCGGTCACCTGACGCACGGCAACCCGGCCAATTTCTCGGGCAAGCAGTACAAGATCGTGCCCTACGGCCTGGACGTCGAAACCGGCCTGATCAACTACGACGAAATGGAGCGCATCGCGCTCGAAACCAAGCCGAAGCTGATCATCGGCGGTTTCTCGGCCTATTCGCGCGTCAAGGACTGGGCGCGCATGCGCGCCATCGCCGACAAGGTCGGCGCCTGGTTCTGGGTCGACATGGCGCACATCGCCGGCCTGGTCGCCGCCGGTGAATATCCGAGCCCGCTGCCGCACGCCCACGTCGTCACCAGCACCACGCACAAGACCCTGCGCGGTCCGCGTGGCGGCATCATCCTGAGCAAGGGCCAGCCCGAGGACTTCAACAAGAAGTTCCAGTCGGCCGTGTTCCCGGGCATCCAGGGCGGCCCGCTCATGCACGTCATCGCCGCCAAGGCGGTGGCGTTCAAGGAAGCGCTGGACCCGTCGTTCAAGACCTACCAGCAGCAGGTCGTGGCCAACGCCCGTGCGATGGCCGGCGTGTTCCTGGAGCGTGGCTACAAGGTGGTCTCGGGCGGTACCGACAACCATCTGTTCCTGCTCGACCTGATCGCCAAGAACGTGACGGGCAAGGACGCCGAGGCCCTGCTGGGCAAGGCGCACATCACCGTCAACAAGAACTCGGTGCCCAACGATCCCAAGTCGCCGTTCGTCACCAGCGGCCTGCGCCTGGGCTCGCCGGCCAGCACCACGCGCGGCTTCAAGGAAGCCGAGATGAAGCAGGTGGCGGGCTGGATCGTCGAGCTGGTCGACACGCTGTCGGCCGGCGGCGACACCGAGGCCGCGGCGGCCAAGGTGCGCGGCGAAGTGGCGGCGCTGTGCGCCCGCTTCCCGGTGTACGGCCAGGCCGGCTGAGCCCGCCTGGTTTCGGGGCACGATCGTGCAATGTCCGTTCTGCAAGGCCCCCGACACGCGCGTGATCGATTCGCGCATGGCGGAAGACGGCACGCAGGTGCGGCGGCGGCGTGAGTGTCCGCTGTGCTTCGGGCGTTTCACCACGTTTGAGAAGGCGCAGCTCGCCACGCCCAATGTGATCAAGCGCAGCGGCGACCCCGAGCCATTTCGCGAGGACAAGCTGCGCCAGGGCATCGAGCACGCCATCTACAAGCGACCGGTGTCGCCCGAGATGGTCGATCACGCGGTCGAAAGCATCATGCGCAAGATGCGCGCGACCGGCGAGCGCGAAGTGCCCTCGCGCCAGGTCGGCGAATGGGTGATGGAAGAACTGCGCGACCTCGACCACGTGGCCTATGTGCGTTTCGCCTCGATCTACCGCAGCTTCGAGGACGTGAACGCCTTCCGCGAAGAGATCGAGGCCCTGCAGAAACTGCCGACGGCCGAGCAGCGCAAGCTGCAGCTGCCGCTGATCGAGAACGTGGACAAGACGACGCGCAAGCGCTCGAACTGATCCGCTCCCGCTGCTCGCTTTGAACGTCCCGAATCCCGCCCACATGGCCCGCGCGCTGCAGCTGGCGGCGCTCGGCCGCTGCAGCACGTTTCCCAATCCGCGCGTGGGCGCGGTGGTGGTGAGTGACGGCCAGGTGGTGGGCGAGGGCTGGCATCGCCGCGCCGGCGAGCCGCATGCCGAGGTTTTCGCGCTGCGCGAAGCCGGCGAGCGCGCTCGCGGCGCCGATCTCTACGTCACGCTGGAACCCTGCTCTCACCATGGCCGCACGCCGCCCTGCGCCGATGCGGTGATCGCCGCCGGGCTGGCTCGCGTCGTCGTCGCCATGGCCGACCCCAATCCGCTGGTCGCCGGGCGTGGCCTGGACAGGTTGCGCGCGGCCGGCATCGCGGTGGACTGCGGGCTCATGGGAACCGAGGCGCGCCGGCTCAATCGCGGCTTCGTCTCGCGCATGGAGCGCGGCCGGCCCTGGGTCACGCTCAAGCTCGGCGCCAGCCTGGACGGTCGCACCGCCATGGCCAGCGGCGAATCGCAGTGGATCACCTCGCCCGAGGCGCGTGCCGACGTGCATCGCCTGCGTGCCGAAGCCGGCGCCGTGCTGACCAGCTCGGCCACCGTGCTGGCCGACGATCCGCAGCTGAGCGTGCGCGGCATCGAGGCGTCTCGCCAGCCCGACCGCATCGTGCTCGACGGCGGCGCCCGCGTGCCGGTGGATGCCAGGGTCTGGGCGCCCGGCGCTCGCCGGCTCTGGATTTCGGCGATGTCGCCCGCATCCTGGCCGGACGGCGTGGAAGCGCTGCAAGTGCCGGCCGCGAACGGTCGCCTCGATCTGGCGGCGGCCCTGACGGCCCTGGGTAGCGCCGCCGTCAACGAGGTGCTGGTCGAATGCGGACCCGGCCTGGCTGGTGCGCTGTTGCAGGCGCGGCTGGTGGACGAGCTGATCGTCTATCTGGCGCCCTCGTTGCTGGGCAGCGAAGCGCGCGGACTCGCCGCCTTGCCCGGGCTCGCCGCGCTCGATCAGCGACTGCGGCTGCGCTACACCGACCTGCGCCAGATCGGCCCCGATCTGCGCATCACCGCCGTTCCGGCAGATCATTGAAAGAGCAAGCGAACATGTTCACCGGCATCGTCGAATCCGTGGGCCGCATCAGCGCCGTCGAAACCACCGGCGGCGACCGCCGTCTGCGCTTCGAATCCGGTGACGGCTACCTGGCCGGCATCGGCCTGGGTGACAGCATCGCCTGCAATGGCGTCTGCCTGACTGCGATCACGCTCTACGAACAGGGCTTCGACGCCGACCTGTCGGCCGAAACGCTCAAGGCGACCACGTCGGGTGGCTGGGTGCTGGGCCAGGCCATCAACCTCGAGAAAGCGCTGACCGCCAGCAAGCCGCTGGGCGGCCACATGGTGTCGGGCCACGTCGACGGCGTCGGCCATCTGGTGGAGCGTCACGAGGATGCTCGCTCCTGGCGCATGACCTTCGAGGCCCCCGTGGGCATCGCGCGCTACATCGCGCGCAAGGGCTCGATCACCATCGACGGCGTGAGCCTGACCGTGAACGAGGTCGAGGGCTGCCGCTTTGGAGTTAACATCATCCCGCAAACCCTGACCCACACCACGCTCGGCGCCCTGCAGGCCGGCCACCGCGTGAATCTGGAAGTCGACCTGGTTGCGCGCTATCTGGAACGCCTGCTGTCCTTCCGTGCGGGCGAGGAGAAACAAGAATGAGCAACGTCGCCAAAACCCAACCCGCCAACGAGACCCTGCGCGAACGCGGTCTGCATTCCATCGAAGAGATCATCGCCGACTTCAAGGCCGGCAAGATGGTCGTGCTCATGGACGACGAGGATCGCGAGAACGAAGGCGACATCGTCATGGCCGCCGAAAAAGTACGGCCCGAGGACATCAACTTCATGGCCCGCTTCGCGCGTGGCCTGATCTGCCTGACGCTGTCGGAAGCGCGCTGCAAGCAGCTGCGCCTGCCGCCCATGGTCACCGACAACGGCGCGCAGTTTTCCACCGCGTTCACGGTTTCGATCGAGGCCGCGCAGGGCGTCACCACTGGCATTTCGGCCTACGATCGCGCGCACACCATCCGCACCGCCGTGAAGCGCGACGCCAAGCCCGAGGACCTCGTGCAGCCCGGCCACATCTTTCCGCTGACCGCGCAGCCCGGCGGCGTGCTGGCGCGTGCCGGCCACACCGAAGCCGGCTGCGATCTGGCGCGCCTGGCCGGCCTGGAGCCGGCCGCGGTGATCTGCGAAGTGCTCAACGAGGACGGCAGCATGGCGCGCCGCCCGGATCTGGAGGTGTTCGCGCGCGAGCATGACCTCAAGATCGGCACCATCGCCGACCTGATCCGCTACCGGCTCGACAACGAGCACACGGTCGAGCGCGTGGCCGAAACCACCGTGCGCACCGAGTTCGGCGACTTCCGCCTCGTCACCTTCCAGGACACCGTCGACAACACCGTGCACTTGGCGATGGTGAAGGGTCAGATCAAGCCGCAGCAGCCGACGCTGGTGCGCGTGCACCTGCGCAACACGCTGGCCGACGTGCTCGGCGTGGAGCACGAGCATTTCGGCTGGCCGCTCAAGCGCGCGCTCAAGCGCATCGCCGAGGAAGGGCAGGGCGTGCTCGTGCTGCTGCGCAAGCCCGAGTCGCCGCGCGAACTCGTGCAGCAGATCGTCGGCCTGCACAAGAACGCGCTGCCCGACACCGAACACGGCCCGCACGATCCGCAGGTGCTGCGCACCTACGGCATCGGCGCGCAGATCCTGTCCGACCTGGGCGTGCGCAAGCTGCGCGTGCTGTCGGCGCCCAAGCGCATGCAGGGCATCGCCGGCTTCGGTCTCGAAGTCGTCGAATACGTGGCCTGCGACTAAACTTCATTCGTGCCCGGGGCCCTACCGGGCTCCCAACGTAGTTTTTGATCTTTAGCAATGTCTACTTCCAGCATCGCCGGCAAGACCGGTTATTCCGCGCAGCGGCCCGAGGGCTTCGACGCCAGCGGCCTGCGCATCGCCATTCTCGCCACGCAGTGGAACCTCGACGTGGTGGATGCGCTCGTCAAGGGAGCCGGTGAATGCCTGGCCGACTGGGGCATCGCGGCCGAGCATCAGCGCGAATTCCGCGCACCGGGCGCCTACGAGCTGCCGCTGGCGGCCGATCGCATCCTGGCCGGCGGTTACGACGGCGTGGTGGTGCTCGGCGCGGTCATTCGCGGCGACACGCCGCACTTCGATTTCGTCGCCGGCGAATGCTCGCGCGGCCTCATGGACGTGCAGATCAAGCATGGCAAGCCGGTGGGTTTCGGCGTGCTCACGGTCAACACGCCGCAGCAGGCGGTGGATCGTGCCGGCCCCGGCAGCACCAACAAGGGTTATGAAGCCGCGGCGGCGGTGCTCGAGATGATCCGCCTGATCAGGAGCGTGTCTTGAGCGATCAGCTGCCCCAGAGCCGCCGCGGACTTGCGCGCCGTCTCACCGTCCAGGCCCTGTATCAGTGGCTGGTCAACGAAACCCAGCCCGATGCGCTGCTCAAGCAGTTCCGCGAACAGCCCGAGGGCCTGGGCCGCGCCGACGGCGACTACTTCACCGAGCTGCTCAAGGGCGTGGTCGATCAGGCGCCCGACCTGACCATGGCCATCGTGCCGCACCTGGATCGCCCGCTGTCGCAGCTCGATCCGGTGGAGCACGCGGTGCTGCTGCTGGGCGCCTACGAGCTGACCTACAAGGTCGAAGTGCCGTGGAAGGTCGTGGTGAACGAGTCGGTCAACCTGGCCAAGGTGTTCGGCGCCGAAGAAGGCTACAAGTTCGTCAACGGCGTGCTCGACAAGCTCGCGCGCGACGCCCGCGGCCGCGAGATCGGCGCCTGAAGCGCGACGCAACGGTGTGAGCGGCGCATGGACGAATTCGCGCTGATCCGCCGCCATTTCGCCACGCTGTCGGCTGCGCGCGACGACGTCGCGCTGGGCATCGGCGACGATGCCGCGCTGTTGCAGCCACCGCCCGGCGAAGCGCTCGTGGTGACCAGCGACATGCTGATCGCCGGCCGTCATTTTCCCGAAGGCACCGCGCCGGCCGACATCGGTCACAAGGCGCTGGCCGTGAACCTGTCCGACCTCGCCGCCATGGGCGCGCAGCCGCGCTGGTTCACGCTGGCGCTGAGCCTGCCGCAGGCCGACGAGGCCTGGCTGAGCGAATTCGCGCGCGGCCTGCGCGAACTCGCTCAGGCCAGCGACATCGCGCTGGTGGGCGGCGACACCACGCGCGGTGCGCTGACGCTGAGCATCACCGCGATGGGCACGGTGCCACAGGGGCAGGCACTGCGCCGCTCCGGCGCCGGCGCCGGCGACATCGTGCTCGTGAGCGGCAGCATCGGCGACGCCGCGCTGGGCCTGCGTCAGTGGCAGGACGGCCGGGCCCCCGCGAGCGCCGCCGCGCGCTGGCTGCGCGCGCGTCTCGATCGGCCGACGCCACGGCTGGCGCTGGGGCGCGCCTTGCGCGGCATCGCCAGCGCGGCCATCGACCTGTCCGACGGCCTGGCCGGCGACCTGCAGCACATCCTGGATGCCAGCGGCATCGGCGCCTGCATCGACGCCGATGCACTGCCGGCGTCTCCGGCCCTGCGCACGGTCGAGCCCGATGCCGACGCGCGGCGCGCGCTGCAGCTCAATGGCGGTGACGACTACGAACTCTGCGTCTGCGTGCCCGCCGCCCGGCTCGCCGATGCGCAGCGCGCGGCCGACGCCGCCGGTGTGGTGCTGACCGCCATCGGCCGCATCGAAGCCGCGGCGGGGTTGCGCGTGGTCGGCGGCGGGGGGCGTCCTCTGGCGTTCACCTCGGGTGGCTATCGTCACTTTTAATGAGAACGCAGCCATGACATCCGCCGCCGAGCGCCAGCGGCTCAAGCAGGGCGCCATCCCGCGCCCGCCCGCGCGCCTGGTGCTGAGCACGCCGGCGCACCTGATCGCCTTCGGCTTCGGTTCGGGGCTCGCGCGCAAGGCCCCGGGCACCTGGGGCACGCTGGCGGCGCTGCCGATCTTCCTGCTGACCTGGGCGCTGCCGTTTTCCCTCTACGCGGTGCTGTGCCTATTGCTGTTCCTGCTGGGCTGCTGGGCGTGCGGCGAGAGCGGGCGGCTGCTGCAGGTGGAGGATTACCCGGGCTTCGTGTTCGACGAAATTGTTGGCTTTCTGATCGCGGCGGCCCCGCTGGTGGCCTGGTTCGACTTCTGGGCGCCCGCCGCGTGGATCGGGTTAGCGCTCGCCTTCGTGCTGTTCCGCATCTTCGATATCGCCAAGCCCTGGCCGATTGCCTGGTTCGACCGACAGGTGCACGGCGGCCTGGGCGTAATGCTCGACGACGTGCTGGCCGGCCTGTTCGTCGGCGCGATCGGCGCCGCAGGTCTCTGGATGCTGCGCGGGCCCCCGCCATTTGTTTGAGCAATAGGATCGCGGCCCAATAGGCACTGTTCTATATGCCCACCCGATATGGCGTTTCAGGACCTTGGCCTAGTGCCAAATGCGATGGAATAATGGCCGACTTGCGGATTACGCCAGGCGTCCCGCGTATCGATCGGGGCGGTCCCAGATATCGAGTCCTTTTGGAGTGAGCAATGTCAGAGCCCGTCGAGCGGGACGTAATGGAGTACGACGTTGTCATCGTCGGCGGCGGCCCTTCGGGCCTGTCGGCGGCGATCCGTCTGAAGCAGCTGGCCGAGCAGAACGGCCAGGAGATCAACGTCTGTCTCGTCGAAAAGGGCTCTGAGGTCGGCGCTCACATACTGTCGGGCGCGGTGTTCGAGCCGCGCGCGCTCGACGAGCTGTTCCCGAACTGGAAGGAACTCGGCGCTCCGCTCAATGCGCCGGTCAAGCGCGACGAGCTGCATTTCTTCTACAGCCCGCTGAAGTCGTTCAAGTTCCTCGACTTCATGATTCCCAAGCCCATGCACAACCATGGGAACTACATCATCTCGCTGGGTAATCTGTGCCGCTGGCTGGCCACGCAGGCCGAAGGCCTGGGCGTGGAGATCTATCCGGGCTTCGCCGCTCAGGAAATCATCGTCGAAGACGGCGCCGTGCGTGGCGTGCAGATCGGCGACCTGGGCGTGGGCCACGACGGCAAGCCCAAGGACGGCGTCTACACGCCGGGCATGGAATTGCGTGCCAAGTACACCCTGTTCGCCGAAGGTTGCCGCGGTCATCTCGGTAAGCGCCTGATCGAGCAGTATCAGCTTGCCAGCGAAGCCGATCCGCAGCACTACGCCATTGGTCTAAAGGAGCTCTGGGAGATCGACCCGTCCAAGCACGAGCTGGGTCTGGTCGTGCACGGCGCCGGCTGGCCGCTGCAGAACTTCGGCACTGACAGCACGGGCGGCTCCTTCCTGTACCACCTCGAGAACAACCAGGTTGTGGTCGGTCTGATCGTCGATCTGTCGTATGCCAACCCCTACCTGTCGCCATTCGACGAATTCCAGCGCTTCAAGCATCACCCGGTCGCCGCCAGGTTCCTCGAGGGCGGCAAGCGCCTTTCGTATGGTGCGCGCGCCATCGTCAAGGGCGGCCTGAACTCGCTGCCCAAGACCGTGTTTCCGGGCGGCGCGCTGATCGGCGACGACGCCGGCTATCTGAACTTCGCCAAGATCAAGGGCAGTCACACGGCGATGAAGTCGGGCATGCTCGCCGCCGAAGCCATCGCCGAGAAGCTCAAGGCCGGCGCCGAAGGCGGCGACGTGTTGAGCAACTACCCCGAGAAGTTCAAGGCCAGCTGGCTGTACGAAGAGCTCTACAAGAGCCGCAGCTTCGGCGCCGCCATCCACAAGTTTGGTGCGCTGATCGGCGGCACCATCAACTGGATCGAGCAGAACCTCTTCGGCGGCAAGGCACCCTGGCATTTCCGCGATCTCAAGAAGGATCACGAGACGCTCAAGCTCGCCAAGGATTCCGAAAAGATCATCTACCCCAAGCCCGACGGCAAGCTGTCCTTTGACAAGCTGTCGTCGGTATTCCTGTCGAGCACCAATCACGAGGAGGACCAGCCGGTCCATCTCCAGCTCAAGAATGCGTCGATTCCGATCGACAGGAATCTGCCGATGTACGACGAGCCCGCGCAGCGCTATTGCCCGGCCGGCGTCTACGAGGTGGTCGAGGACAAGTCGGTGCCCGAAGGTGCGCGCTTCGTGATCAACTTCCAGAACTGCGTCCACTGCAAGACCTGCGACATCAAGGACCCGTCGCAGAACATCA
>JALRLM010000214.1 GCA_023254435.1 Hydrocarboniphaga sp. | reverse complement strand
CGACGTGGTGATCCTGCTCGACTCGCTGACGCGTCTGGCCCGCGCCTACAACACCGTCGCCCCGTCCTCGGGCAAGGTGCTGTCGGGCGGTGTCGACGCCAACGCGCTGCAGAAGCCCAAGCGCTTCTTCGGCGCCGCGCGCAACATTGAGGAAGGCGGCTCGCTGACCATCATCGCCACCGCGCTGGTCGAAACCGGCTCGAAGATGGACGAAGTGATCTACGAGGAATTCAAGGGCACCGGCAACATGGAGCTGCACCTTGAGCGTCGTATCGCTGAGAAGCGCGTGTTCCCCGCGATCAACATCAATCGCTCCGGCACGCGCAAGGAAGAGCTCATGATGAACGAGCACGACCTCAACAAGGTGTGGATCCTGCGCAAGCTGCTGCATTCGATGGACGAGCTCGCGGCCATGGAGCTGCTGATCGACCGCATGAAGCAGAGCAAGACCAACGCGGCCTTCTTCGACTCGATGAAGCGCAACTGATGCACGCGCTGCGATCACTCACCTGCAGGCAGGTGAGTGATCGCAGCGACGACTTCTGCGGCGATACGGCGACTGCATCGCCCGCATTCCCGGCGCACACTCGCGGAAGGTTCGTCCGGGAGTGCGCCCATGTCGGCCTCCACCGATACACCCTCGCCGCTGCAGCCGCCCGACATCGTCCGGCGTAATCTGCAGTTCTCCTTCGACGACGTCGAGCGCCACTGGTTTGCCGGTGATTGCCATCGAACGCGCCTGTTCGACGCTCTGTCGCTGTTCTTTCCCGAGGGCGAGCGCTTCTTTATCGAAAGCGTGAAGCATTACCGCCCTCGCCTGCCCGCGCGAGGATTGCTGAGCGCGCAGGTGGACGACTTCATCGCGCAGGAGGCTTATCACTCCCGCGAACACCGGCGCTACAAAGCCTGGCTCGAGAGCCAGGGCATCGATACGCAGCGTCTCGACGCCGCCACCGCGCAACGCCTCGATCAACTGCGCGACACCACGCGGCCTTCGCAACGCCTGGCGATCACGATCTGCCTGGAACACTTCACCGCGATCCTCGCCGATCAGGTGTTGCGCAACGATCGCCTGCTCGCCGGAGCGCATCCGCAGATGCGGCGACTGTGGCGCTGGCATGCGCTGGAGGAAACCGAACACAAGGCCGTGGCCTTCGACGTCTACGAAGCCGCGCTGGGCCGGCACTGGCGCTCATGGCTGTTGCGCTGCGTGAGCATGCTCAGCGTCACGATGTACTTCTGCGGCTTCGCGTGGCTGCACCTGATCCACTTCGTGCGCCGCGATGGCCAGAGCTCGAAGCTGCGTGGCTGGCTGGGCCTGCTGCGCTACATGTTTGTGACGCCGGGCCCTTTCCTGCGCGTGCTGCCGGCCTGGCTGGCCTGGTTCAAGCCCGGCTTCCACCCCTGGCAGCACGATAATCAGGCGCTCATCGAGCAGGCGCGGCGAGAAGACGGCCTGGCGACCGTCTGATCGCCATTGGGTCGCCGCACGGCGATCAGAACTGATAGCGCACGAAAGCCTGCGAGTAGTCGCGGTCGCGATAGAGGTTGGTGTAGCCGCCGCCCCAGAACCAGGCGTAACCCAGGCCGAAAGTCAGGGCATCGCGGTAGCGCGTCTCGATCACCGCCTGTGCCTGCTTGCGATCCTCGATGAAGTTCTCGGCCGGCCCCGGTGCCGTGCCGTTGACGTCGTGGCCGAACATCAGGAACGGCTGGACACTGATGCTCGGCAGCACGCTCTCATACTTGATGATGGCGATGATGCGATAACCCCAGGAGAACTTATCGACCAGATCGTCGAGATTGGCCTGGTGCGGATTGAAGCGCGCGCCGTCGGGGCCGATGCTGCAGGTCGGATTGCTGGAGCATGCCTGGGGCGAGCCGTCGGCTCCGCTGCCGTCGGCACCCGCGCTGGCGTGGTAGTAGACACCCGGAGACTCGATCTGCAGCCGGTCGTAGGACGGCAGGCCCGGCACATGCGTGGCGCCCACTTCGCCAACGAGCTGGATCTGGTCGGCGCCGATGGGATTCTCGGTACCGCTGAGCACGCGCGTGATGCCCAGGTTGTACTGCAGCACGTCGAAGCGCTCGTAGCCACGGATGTAACTGTTGGGCGGATTCTCGCCCAGCGTGCCGCCACGATACGGAATCACGAAGCTCGGAAACGAGCGCGCGGAACCCGGCGCACCGCCCACGATCAGGTTAATGGTGTCATTGAAACCCTCGACGCCGGGGCCCGGCACGAAATCGCTGTCGCCATAGCTGATCTGGTTGCCGTTCTCGTCGATGCCGCGACCAGCCGTGGTGCCCGCGCAACCCAGGTTGGCGTCGTGGCAACGGGTCAGCGAAGGGCCTGCGGCCGCGAACTCCAGATCGGTGATCGCCACCTGCAGCGGCAGATTCGGCCGATAAGCGACCTCACCCTGGAACGAGTAGTCACCGTAAGCCGTGTTGAAGCTGATGCCGTAGAGCTGAATGTTCTCGGGGTATTCGAAGAACACTTCGCCGGTGTCGAGCGGCACCGCGTCGGACATCGGCTCGCCCGGATTGGGCACGATGGCGGCCAGCAGCCCGCCCAGATTGCCGCCGAAATCCTGCAGCAGGCTCAGCTGGTCCACCTCCGGGTCCACCAGCAGCGCACCGAGCTGGCCCAACACCTGCGACAGCGACTGCGCGTTATAGGCCGGCAGATTGTTGCAGTACTGGAAGAACTCCAGCGTATTGGTGGCATCGCGACCGTAGGCATTGCCTTCGCGGCGCGCGCAGCTCGCGTCCACCGACGTGAAGCTCACGTACGGCAGGCGCGAGTGATAGTTCATGAAGTAGAAGCCGAACTCGGTGCCGCTGTTGATGTTCTCGGCGTAGTACTTGAGCGAGAAGCCGAACTGCCCGCCGTTGCGCGCCTCGCGATCGGGCGCACGCAGGGCACGCGTGGTGGTCGGCGTGATCAGCGCCAGCGGGCTGTTGAGTGGATGGCCGTCGGCCGCGAGATCGTCGGCCGAACCGCCGAAGGACAGGTTGGCGACATCGCGTGCCTGGTTGGTGCCCAGGTCCGCGTACGACATGTAGCTGCCCGGTGCCGGCGCTTCGAGCGGCCGCCACTCGAACTGATAGAAAGCCTCGTACTGGATGTTGGCAAACACCTCGCCACTGACCGACACCATGCCCACGGGCTGGAACACTTCCTCCAGCTGCATGCCGACGCGATAGAGATTGTTGGCGTTGGGTGGATTGATCTGGTTGAGGCTGTTGACCACCAGCGTGGTGCTCTCGCCCCAGTTGAGATTCTGCCGGCCGATCTTCCAGTCCAGATGCCTGTCGTTCCACAAGGGCAGCTTGCCGAAGATGCTGATGTCCATGAGCTGCAGGTCAGTGCCGACCTGCCTCAGGATCTCGCCATCGCTGCGCCTGGGCCGCTCGTAGCCACCACGGCCGTAGACGCGATCGAAGTAGCGCGTCGCCTCGTCTTCGCCGGGCTGGCCGGTGTCGGTGATGCCCACCTGATCGAAGTTGTCGGGCGTGATGATGTTGGGGCGTGTCTCGCGGAAGTTGTTGTTGACCGAGTCGTAGAAGTACATCCAGCGCGCGAACAGGCCGACTTCACCCCAGTGCAGCGTCAGGTCCTGCGTGACCTTGGCGATGGCCTGCGTGATGTCGTGCTTGTCGTAATTGAGGTCGCCGTCGTCGGCGCGCATGCCCGGCGCGCCGGGCGCCTCCACCAGGCGCTGCGCCGGAAAGATCTGGTCGCGGAACACGGCCTGGCACGACTGGTAGTTGATGCCGTCGCGAACGCCGCAGACGTTGGGATCGAGATTACTCTTGCCGATCAGGTCGTCGGCCTGCGACTCCATACGCATCGCGGCGCCCACCGTCATGTTGGTGTTGAGCGTGCCGCTGATCTTGCCGAGCTGAATATCGAGCGCCCGCGCCGGTTTCGCACCGAACGCCAACGCCGCCACCACGAGAAGCCCGAGCGCCCGCCGTGCGTCGGCGGTGCGCATCCAGGCCCGAGTCGAATCGCTGTCGACCATATCGGATCCTCCCTGTTCGCTGGATCCGATTCTAGGTCCGCACCTACCTCAAAACGGTTGACCCATCCGCCGTGGCGCTATGGCGAAATTGCCGTCAGCTCCGCTGCAGCGCCCGGTAGGCGATGTCCTTGCGATACTGCAGGCCGCGCCAGCCGATGCGCTCCACGGCCGCATACGCCGTGGCCCGCGCTACGGCGATGTCACCGCCGCTGGCCACCACGCAGAGCACGCGACCACCGGCGGTGACCACGGTGCCATTCTTCTCGGCCGTGCCGGCATGGAAGACCTTGGCCGCGCCCAGGTCGGCGTCGAGTCCTTCGATCACGTCGCCCTTCTCGACCGTGCCCGGATAGCCGGCCGCGGCCAGCACGACGCCGATGGAAGGCTGCGGGTTCCAGCGCACCTCGACGCGATCGAGCTTGCGATCGAGCGCGGCGTTGAGCAGTTCCACCAGATCGGATTCGAGCCGGAACATGATCGGCTGCGTCTCCGGATCGCCCATGCGCGTGTTGAACTCCAGCACCTTCACGCCGCCGTTGCGGTCGATCATCAGGCCCGCGTACAGAAAGCCCGTGAACGGACGACCCTCGGCGCGCATGCCGGACAGCGTCGGCTCGATGACTTCGCGGCAGACGCGCTCGTAGACCGCCGGCGTCACCACGGGCGCCGGCGAATAGGCGCCCATGCCGCCCGTGTTCGGGCCCTGGTCGCCGTCGAAGATGCGCTTGTGATCCTGCGAGGTTTCCAGCGGGATGTACTGCGTATCGCCGGCGACGATGATGAAGCTGGCTTCCTCGCCATCGAGAAAGTCCTCGACCACCACGCGCGCGCCGGCCTTGCCGAGCATGCTGCCGCCGAGCATGTCGCGCACCGCGGTCTGGGCCTCTTCGACCGTGGTCGCCACCACCACGCCCTTGCCCGCCGCCAGGCCGTCGGCCTTGACCACGATGGGCGCGCCGCGCTCGGCGATGTAGTCGAGCGCCGGCTCGACTTCGGTGAAGACCTGATACTGCGCGGTGGGAATCTTGTGCCGGGCGAGAAAATCCTTGGAGAAAGCCTTGCTGGCCTCGAGCTGCGCGGCGTCGCGCGTAGGCCCGAAGATGCGCAGGCCGGCGGCCTCGAAAGCGTCGACCACGCCGAGCGCCAGCGGCACTTCGGGGCCGACCACGGTCAGGCGTACCTGTTCGGTGCGGGCCAGCGCGACCAGGCCGGCGATGTCGTCCACCGCAACGTCGACGTTGCGGCAGCGGTCTTCGCGCGCGGTGCCGGGATTACCGGGAGCGACCACCACTTCGGAAACGCGCGGGGATTGCGCGATCTTCCAGGCCAGCGCGTGCTCGCGCCCGCCCGAACCGATAACCAGAACCTTGCAAAGATCGCCCTGCGCCATGTCGCCCACCCGCGTCCAAAGGGCGCATAGGGTAGCGAAAGCGGGCGAGCGAGTCGCGCGGCGCCGGTGGCCGCGACGGACCTCGATCAGTCGCGCGAGCGGCGCGAACCCTGGCGGCGCTCGACGCCATCGGGCGCTTCGCCGTCGCTCTTGCGGCGGTCGCCGCGCTCACCTTCGCGACGTTCGAAGCGACGATGCTTGGCGCCGCCACCCTTGGCATCTTCCTTCCTGGGAGCGGTGGCCTGCCTGGAAAAGAACAGCGTGTAAACCAGATAAACGAGTACCAGTACGCCCAGCGCGTAAAGGCCCATCTCCATGAACATCGTCAGCATCGTGCACTCCCCTGTACCGCGACATTATCGCGGAAGAAGGCGGCTTCGGCATCCGCTGGGGCAACTTGAGCGTCCATGCACCGCGAAAGGCTGACGTTGAAGGTCCCGGGGCGCCGGGGCGGGTTATCATGCCCGCCCCATCTTCTGCCGATTGCCCCGCATGTCAACCGCCCATACCGCCGCGACGGGTTCCGCTCTGTTCGAGTCGAACATCACCAGCCTGCCGCGCATTCACCGCGGCAAGGTTCGCGACATCTATGCGGTCGGCGATCGTCACATGCTGATCGTCACCACCGACCGCCTGTCGGCCTTCGACGTGATTCTTTCCGACCCCATCCCAGGCAAGGGTGCGGTACTCACGGCACTGACCGAATTCTGGATGCAGCGCTTCAGCAAGCTGCTGCCCAACCAGATGGCGCCCGAGATGCGGCTCGAGGACTGGCTGACGCCGGCCGAACTCGAACAGTGCCGCGGCCGCGCCGTGATCGTGCGCAAGCTCAAGGCGCTCCCGATCGAATGCGTGGCGCGCGGCTACCTGATCGGCTCGGGCTGGAAGGACTACCAGAAGACCGGCGCCGTCTGCGGTATCGCCCTGCCGCCAGGCCTGCGCATCGCCGATCGCCTGCCCGAGCCCATCTTCACGCCGGCCGACAAGGCGCCCGTGGGCCAGCACGACGAGAACATCGATTACGCCGAAGTCGAACGCCGCATCGGCGCCGATCTGGCCGCGCAGCTGCGCGACACCACGCTGCGCATCTACCAGGAAGCCGCCGGCTTCGCGCTGGCGCGCGGCATCATCATCGCCGACACCAAGTTCGAATTCGGCGTCGACGAAGCCGGCACGCTGCATCTGATCGACGAGGTGCTCACGCCCGACTCCTCGCGCTTCTGGCCCGCCGACACCTATCGCCCCGGCATCAGCCCGCCGAGCTTCGACAAGCAGATCGTGCGCGACTACCTGGAAACGCTGAGCTGGAACAAGCAGGCGCCGGCACCGCCGCTGCCCGATTCCGTGGCCCAGCACACGGGTGACCAGTACCGCCTGGCACAGCGCCTGCTGATGTCGTAAAAAAGCCGGAAGCGTCCGGCGATAACGAAACGACACCGCGAGGCGCACCGACGACTCGCGGCAACCAAGGGGAGAACGCAGCATGACGATCGCACTCTGGTGTGTGCTGGTGGCGGCGCTGCTGCCGTTTCCGTTCGCGCTCGCGGCCAAGACCGGCCGGGGCTTCGACAACGCCAGGCCGCGAGACTACCTGGCCCAGCTCGAGGGCTGGCGCAAGCGCGCCAACGCCGCTCAGCTCAACAGCTTCGAGTCGTTTCCGCTGTTCGCCGCCGCCGTCATCATCGCCCAGCTCGTGCAGCACGCGCCGCAGGGCCGCATCGACTCGCTGGCCATCGCCTTCGTGGTGCTGCGCCTGATCTTCGGCCTGTGCTACGTGGCCAATCTGGCGACGCTGCGCTCGCTGGCCTGGATGGGTTCCCTGGGCTGCGCCGTCGCGCTGTTCGTCGTCTCGGCGTAGTAGCCTGTCGGGACCACCGCCAAGGACGACGGAGCCCGCATGCAGATCAAGATCGAAATCGACCTCAAGCCCGAGGAGCTGCGCCGTATCCTGGGCCTGCCCGACGTCACCGGCCTGCAGGACGACGTGGTGCGCTTCCTGCGCGAGAAGGTGGCCGCCGCCGGCGAGACCTTCGACCCCACGGCGGTGATCCAGGGCAGCTTCGACCTGATCCGCCGCACGCCGGCCTGGCGCAAGCTGCGCGACGTGCTGGCGCCCGGCGACGACGAAGCCGAAACCTTGATCGCCGAAGCCAGCGCCGCGCAGGCCGACGCCGAACCCGCTACGACGAGCAAGCCTTCGCGACGCCGTGCGGCACGCAAGACGGCCGCCACCAAGGCCCCGCGCAAGCGCGCCGGCAAGAAGAAGGCCGCGAGTCCCGACGCCGAATCCTGAGCCCCTACGCGGTGCGCCCTCAGCTCAGCGCGTAGGCGAGCAGAAACTGCGTGAAGCGGTACAGCAGGATGTGGATCACCCAGAAGCTGCCCAGCAGCGCGATGATGACCGGCGGCCGCCACGGCCAGCCCAAGCCATAGGCGCGGCCCAGCAGGCCCCACAGCCAGGCACCCAGCGCCAGGATCACGATCGCCTGCACGGCCGATTCGAACCACTCCTCGCGCTGCGGCAGGCCCATTGCCGTCCATAGCGTCCAGGCCGGCTCCACCACGCGTGGCAGCAGCATCGCGAAAACCATCACGAAAGCCAGGAAGTGCAGTACGCCGGCCAGATGATCGACGTAGTACCAACCCGAACGTCGTAGCAACAAGGCCTGCACCAGCGCCAGAAACGGCGCGTGCACGATGATGAGGCTCTTGGCCAGATCGTCGGCCACGGGCTCGTAGAGCGCCGCGTACTGTTCCAGGCTCAGCCCGCGCGAGGCCAGCCGCACATCGATCAGCCATTGCGCGATACGGCCATACCACTGCAGCGACTGCATCGGCAGGCCCACGCTGAAATCGCGCAGGCCATAGCCCGGCAGCAGGAAGAACAGCAGGTTGGTCATCAGGAACAGCGCCACCGGCGACATGTAGCGCCGGCGTGCGCCTTCGACGACATAGGCCCGCGTCAGCTCGCCCGGCGCGGCCAGCAGCCGCAGCAGGCTGGCGATGGGACGATTCTCCACGTTGGTGCTGACGCGCCAGAACTCCACGAGCTGATGCGTCAGGCTGCGCTCGAAGGCGTCGACACGCTTCTGCCCGCAGGCCGTGCAATAGCGGCCGCTCAGCACGCTGCCGCAGTTGAGGCAGCTCGGGCCTTGGGGAGCGGGCGACAACATCGTGCGGGCGGCTGACACGGCAAGGGTTTGGCTTACGATACCAGCATGCTCGACACCCTCATCATCGGCGGCGGCCACAACGGCCTGGTCTGCGCGGCCTATCTGGCGCGCGCCGGGCAGGACGTGCTCGTGCTCGAACGCCGCGGCGTGGTCGGTGGCGCCGCGGTGACCGAAGAACTGGCTCCGGGCTATCGCTGCTCCACGGCCTCCTACGTCGTCAGCCTGCTGCTGCCCGAGGTGGAGCGCGACCTGCGCCTGCGCGAGCACGGCTACACCGTGCTGCCACGCTCGCCGTCGTCGTTCACGCCCTTCGAGGATGGCCGCTCGCTGCTCATGGGCCCGGACGCGGCGCTCAATCATCGCGAGATCGCGCAGTTCTCTCGCAAGGACGCCGAGGCCTATCCGCGTTACGAGGCCTGGCTGTCGCGCATCGCCGAGCATCTGGAGCCCTCGCTGATGCAGACGCCGCCCGAGTTGCTGCCGCTGCCCGGCAGCTGGCGCCGGCGCGGGCTCAGGCACAAGCTGCGCAACCTGCTGCAGGGCCGCTCGGTGCTCAAGGCCTTCGAGGCGCTGGGCGAAGAACTGCCCGAGGCCATCGAGGTGCTCACCGGGCCGGCGACGCCGATCCTGGATCGCTGGTTCGAGTCCGATCAGCTCAAGGGCACGCTGGCCACCGACGCCATCATCGGCACCTTCGCACCGCCGTCGGCGCCCGGCACGGCCTACGTGCTGCTGCATCACGTCATGGGCATGGCCGGCGGATCTCGCGGCGTCTGGGGCTACGTGCGGGGCGGCATGGGCGCGCTGAGCGGCGCCATGGCCAAGGCCGCGCAGGCGTATGGCGCCCGCATTCGCTGCGATGCGAGCGTGAAGCGCATCCTGGTGCGCCAGGGCCGCGCCGTGGGCGTGGAGCTGGAGGACGGCGAAATCATCGAAGCACGTCGCGTGGTGTCCAACGCCACCGCCGCCGTGACCTTCGGCAAGCTGCTGCAGGACGATCAGTTGCCGCCCGCCTTCGCCAGCGCCGTGAAACGCATCGATTACGCCTCGGCCAGCGTCAAGATCAACCTCGCGGTGTCGGAATTGCCCGACTTCATCGCGCGCCCCAACCAGGGCCCCGATCCGCAACCGCAGCATCGCGGCACCATCCACATCGGCGCCACACCCGAATACATCGAGCGCGCCTATGAAGAGGCGCGCCGCGGCGGGCTGTCCGAACGTCCGGTGATCGAGATGACGATTCCCACCAGCGTCGACACCACGCTGGCGCCGGCCGGCCATCACATCGTCGGCCTGTTCGTGCAGTACGCGCCGTATGCCCTGCACGGAACGAGCTGGGACGAGCAGCGCGAGCGCTTCGCCGATCGCTGCATCGATGAGATCACACGCTTCGCGCCCAACTTCAGGCGCTCGATACTGCATCGCCAGGTGCTGGCGCCGCCCGACCTCGAAGCGCGCTTCGGCCTCACCGGCGGCAACATCTTTCAGGGCGCGATGCCGCTGCATCAGCTGTTCGCGTTCCGCCCCGTGCCGGGCTGGAGCGACTACCGCACGCCCATCGCCAATCTCTATCTGTGTGGTGCGGCCACGCATCCGGGCGGCGGCGTGATGGGCGCCTGCGGCCGCAATGCCGCGCAGGCGATCCTGCAGGACTGAATCCGCACATGGACATGAAAGCCTTTTACGCCGCGATCGATCGCTACGCCGACACGCCGGCCGAGCAGCGAGCCGCGGCGGAAGCCGACATCTGGCAGCGCTACGGCGTCGATCGCGCCGTGCTCGCGCTCGACATGAGCGAGTTCTCGCTGTCGGTGCGTCGCGACGGCGTGCTGTCGTATCTGTGCCGCATCCGCCGCATGCACGCGGTCACCGAACCCGTGGTGCTGGAGCATGGCGGCGAGGTGGTGAAGTACGAAGCCGACAACATGCTCGCGGTGTTCCCCGACGCCTCGCAGGCACTCATGGCCGCGCTGCGCATGCGCCATCTGCTCATGAACGACACGCAGGCGCAGCCCGTGAGCATGGGCTTGTCGTACGGCCGCATCCTGCTGATTCCGGGCTACGACTCGCATGGCGACGCCACCAACGTCGCCTTCAAGCTTGGCGAAGACGTGGCGCTGACGGGCGAGATTCTGGCGAGCGCGGAGTTCGTCGGCGCACTCGGCGACAACCGACCCGAAACGCTCGAAGTGCAGACCATCACCATCTCGGGCCTCAAGCTCGACGCCTACCGCGTCAACGACTGAGCGCGCCATGAGCCAGCCGCCCGAAAAGCGCCAGCACCTCGAACCCGCGGTACCGCCCTGGGAGCAGCCCACCGAGCTCGATGCCTTCGCCACGGCCGAACGCGACGACGCGCGCGACGTGGTGACGCAGCGTGCCTTTCGCATCGCGCCCGCGCTGCTGGGCCTGCCGCTGGCCACGCCCCGGCAACGCGCCATCGCGATGGCCATCGACAGCGTGCTCGTGCTGATGCTGGCGCAGGCCGGTGGCGTGCTGCTGGCCGCGCTGGCGGCCGTGTTCGCCTACAGCTGGCTGCGCAGCCGCAACAAGAGCCAGACCAAGCTCGCGCGCGGACTGTCGATGTCGGCCTATGTCATGCTGGCACTGCTGATCTTTTCGCTGATCGTGAGCGTGGTGCAGCCGTTCTGGGAACGCTACGTCAGCGAAGAAGGCGAGCAGAGCATCGCGCAGCAACAGAAGAAGACCGAAGCCGCCGCGAAGAGCGGTGACGACGCACTCACGCTCAAGGGCGGCGACGGCGTGGCCCTGACGCTCGCCACCGTCGGCCTGGGATTCTGCAACGACGCCAGCTGCCGCAAGGACGTGGTCCAGGGCATTTCCGCCAAGCTGGCGGAGGCCGACGCCAAACCCGAAGCCAAGCTGCGCGTGCTCGATTCGATGATCGACGACGAAGTCAGCGACGAAGCCGAACGCGAAACGCTCAAGACCCTGGCGCGCGAACAGATGGCGAACCCCAGCGTCGACGCCGACAAGGCCATCGACCCCTCGCTGGCCGCCATCGCCGCCTCGGCCGGCGGCGAGCAAGAGGATCACGAATACAGCCTGCTCAAGCAGGCCAGCGCCTTGCTGGACGACCTGGGCCTGTCGCTGGGCTGGGCCGCCGCCTACTTCACGCTGTTCACCACGCTGTGGGCCGGCCAGACGCCCGGCAAGCGCGTGATGCGGATTCGCGTCGTGCAGCTCACCGGCAAGCCCCTGTCGTACTGGAGCAGCTTCGAACGCTACGGCGGCTACGCGGCCGGCTTCGCCACGGGACTGTTCGGCTTCCTGCAGGTGTACTGGAAGCCCAATCGCCAGGCCGTGCAGGATCAGCTGACGTTTACGGCGGTGATCCGCGATTCGGCGCCGCGCCGGGTGCCCGCGCCGACGCAATAACCGCGGACTCTGCGGGCTTCGGCCGCGATCGTCTCGCGGGCGCGCAGGTCAGCCTTGCAGGTCGGACCAGCTCAGGCCGAAGCGTTCGAGGTACTTGCGCAGCCGATCCGAATCGTTGGTCGACGCGCGTCGCTGGCGCGATGCCGAAAACAGGCTGCGACCGGCTTCCGACAGATTGCGACTGCGACGGCACACCGCCACCACTTCGCGCAGCTGCGCGCGATCGAACAGATCGATCTCGGCCAGGCGCTCGCCGAGCAACGCCACCAGATCGGCATCGGCCGATTCCCCGACGACGCCCCAGAGCCGCTGCAATCGCGCGATCTCGGCATCCACGTGCTCGACCTGGATGCGCGCCGTGCCCGGCTCCACCGTCATCGAATTCGCACCCGGCGCGATTCGCGGCGGCGACTATCGTTTCGCCATCGGCACGGCCGGCTCCTGCACCCTGGTACTGCAGACCGTGCTGTTGCCGCTGCTGCAAGCCGATACCCCTTCTCGCCTGCAGCTCGAAGGCGGCACTGGCGCCGAACCGCTGGCGCGTGGAGATCGACAGCTGAAAAACGGTGCGGCCAGGGCGATGCCGGCCCGAATCCTGCGCGCTATATCGCGCGCCGCACCGCATAAGCGCGCAGGAACAGATCCACCGCCGCCTCGATGTGCCGACGCCGCTCCTGGGCCGGCACGGCATCGGCCGCGCCGACCAGCAACTGCAGGTGGAAGTGCCCCTGAATCAGGCAGAAGAACTGGCTCGCGGCCTCGCTGGGCTCGGGCACGTCGAGCTCGCCCGAACACGTGGCGGCCTCCAGCAGGCCGGCCAGCAGCGCGATGGTTTTCTGCGGCCCCACCTGCCAGAACAGCGTCGACAGC
>JALRLM010000121.1 GCA_023254435.1 Hydrocarboniphaga sp. | reverse complement strand
GCCGGCACGGCGTCGCTGCTCGACGAGATCAAGGCGCGTGGCGAACTGCGCGTGGGGCTCGAGGCCGGCTACATGCCGTTCGAGATGCGCGACAAGCGTGGCGCCATCATCGGCTTCGACGTCGACATGGCCAAGCTCATGGCGCGCAAGCTCGGTGTCCGGCTCACCCTCGTCAACACGCAGTGGGACGGCATCATTCCGGCGCTGCTGACGGCCAAGTTCGACGTGCTGATGTCGGGCATGACGATCACCGAGGAGCGCGCCAAGCAGGTGGACTTTGCCGATCCGTACATCGTCATCGGCCAGAGCATCGTCATGCAGCCCAAGCTCGCGGCGACGATCAAGAGCTTCGAGGATCTGAACAAGCCCGAGTACATCATCGCCACCAAGCTCGGCACCACGGGCGACACCGCCGCCGCCGAGTACATGCCCAAGGCGCAGATCATGAAGTTCGAGACCGAGGCCGAGGCGCTGCTGCAGGTGCGCGGCGGGCGCGCCAGCGCCTTCGTCTACGACCTGCCCTACAACGCGGTCTACGCGGCGCGCAATCCGGGCTCGCTGGCGCATCTGTCCAAGCCATTCACGCGCGAGGAACTGGGTTGGGCGATTCGCAAGGGCGATCCCCGCTGGCATGCCTGGCTCAACGACTTCCTGGCCGGAGTGCGCCAGGACAAGGCCTACGATGCGCTCTACGGCAAGTGGTTCGAGCGCACCGCCTGGCTCAAGCTGGTGAACTAAATCCATGTCGAATTCCACGGCTACGCGGGCGCCCTGGCACGCACTCTACGTCGGCATCCTGCTGCTCGTCGGCGTGGGCATCTACGGCATGTCGACGCGCGTCAACTACGCCTGGAACTGGAGCGATGTTCCGGGCTATCTGCTGAGCACCAGCGGACAGGAAGTGCTGGCGCCCTTCGACGGTTACGTGACGCTGTCGGAAGACGGCAAGACGCTGACGCTCGCCGAGTACAACGGCGAACGCAGCGAGACCTTCACCGAGTTCGCCGACGCCTACGCCGAAAGCGGCGACCTGGTGTTCGCCGGCGATCTGCTCGCCTACGAAGCCGGCATCCGCGCCGGCATCCTGCTGGTTGGCCTGTGGATGACGCTGAAGCTGTCGGCGGTGTCGCTGGTGTTCGCGCTCGTGCTCGGACTGGTCGCGGGCCTCGGGCGCGTGGCCGACAATCCTGCGGCCCGGCAGCTGTCGTCGACCTATGTCGAGCTGATTCGCGGCACGCCCCTGCTGGTGCAGATCTTCATCGTCTATTTCTTCATCGGCACCGTGCTCAAGCTGTCGGCGTTCACGGCCGGTGTCGCCGCGCTGGCGGTGTTCACGGGCGCCTACATCGCCGAGATCGTGCGCAGCGGCATCGAGTCGGTGCCCAAGGGCCAGATGGAAGCTGCACGCAGCCTCGGCATGGGCTACGCGCAGGCCATGCGCCACGTGATCCTGCCGCAGGCGCTCAAGAAGACGCTGCCCTCGCTGGCCGGCCAGTTCATCAACCTGATCAAGGATTCGTCGCTGGTATCGGTGATGGCGCTCACCGATCTGACCAAGGCCGGACGCGAGATCGTGAGCTCCAACTTCCGTCCCTTCGAAGTCTGGTTCACGGTGGCGATCATGTATCTGCTGCTGACCGGCAGCCTGTCCTACCTCGTGCGTCGTCTCGAAAAGAGGATGGCGCATGACTGAGTCGCGCAAGGAAATGCTGATCAAGGCCACCGGCGTCGAGAAGCGCTACGCCAACGGCACGCAGGCGCTCAAGGGCGTGGATCTGCAAGTGCGGCGCGGCGAAGTCGTCTGCATCGTCGGCCCGAGTGGGTCGGGCAAGAGCACGCTGCTGCGCACGCTCAACGCGATGGAGACCGTCACCGGCGGCGAAGTGATGGTCGACGACATCTCGGTGCACGCGCGTGGCACCGACCTGAATCGCTTGCGCACGCATGTGGGCATGGTGTTTCAGCAGTTCAACCTGTTTCCGCACATGACCGCGATCGAGAACGTGATGCTGGCGCCGGTCAAGGTGCTCAAGCGCCCTGAGGCCGAGGCGCGTTCGCGTGCGGAAAAACTGCTGGCCAAGGTCGGCCTCGCGGCGAAGGCCGACGTGCATCCGGGGCAGCTCTCGGGCGGGCAGCAGCAGCGCGTGGCGATCGCTCGCGCGCTGGCGATGCAGCCCACGATCATGCTGTTCGACGAGCCTCCCAGCGCGCTCGA
>JALRLM010000488.1 GCA_023254435.1 Hydrocarboniphaga sp. | reverse complement strand
AACCGCCGGCTCGAGGATGCGGAGCGCATCCGCGAGGCCTGCCAGTTCCAGCCCTCCGGCCGCTTCAAGATCTTCATCGTCGACGAGGCCCACCAGCTGACCAAGGAGGCGTTCAACGCCCTGCTCAAGACCATCGAGGAGCCGCCGCCCAATACGCATCTGGTGCTGATCTCCGAGCGTCCGATGGCGCTCGCGGCGACGCTGCGCAGTCGTTGCCAGCGGCTGCGTTTCGTGGCGCCGGCCGAAGCCGAGGCGCGCGCCTGGCTGCAGGTCGAAGAGCCCGCCTTGCCCGCCGAAGCCCTTGCGCTGGCCGGCGGTGCGCCGCTCAAGGCGCTCGACTTCCATCGCTCGGGCCTGCTGGCCTTGCAGGCGCAATGGCGGCGCGACTGGTTCGATGTGTGGTCGCAGAAGAAAACGCCCGTCGCCGCGGCGACGTCCATCGGTCGCGACCGCGATCAGGCCGCGGCCTGGCTGTCGGCGCTCGTGGTGTTCCTGGCCGAAATCCTGCGACTGTGCGTGGCCGGCGATACCCGGGGCGAGCAGGGCGCCATCGCCGCTCGCGTCAGTGTCAACGGCCTGCAGCAACTCATCGACGAAGCGCTGGAATCGCAGCGCCGTCTGCGCAGCAATGCGCCGCCTCAGCAGCTGGCCGAGTCGCTCATGATCGCCTGGTGGCGCTGGGCCATGACCAGGCCCGCGGCCCGCGCCTAGAACCCGGTTGCGACCCGGACTCAGTTTCCGGATAGTGCGCACTCATGAGCACGCCCCAGCGCCCGACCGGCATCCAGCCCGGCATCCTGACCTTGAACCTCAAGGACAAGAGCGCGCTGTACGTTTCCTACATGCCCTTCATCAAGAACGGCGGGCTGTTCATCCCCACCGGCAAGGAATACAAGCTCGGCGACGAAGTGTTCATCCTGCTCACGCTGATGGACAACGCCGAGCGCCTGCCCGTGGCCGGCAAGGTGGTGTGGGTGACGCCGCGGGCCGCGCAAGGCAAGCGTGCGCAGGGCATCGGCGTGCAGTTCAGCACGCAGGACGGCGGCGTCACGCAAAAGAAGATCGAAGCGATTCTGGCCGGTGCGCTGACCGCCGACCGGCCCACGCACACGATGTGACGTCGGGCCGCGCTCAGCGGCCCAGTGACTGCAGGCCGCCGACGAGGCCGTAGGCTTCGAAGCCCCGTTGTTGCAACAGGAAGGTCGCCACGCGGCTGCGCAGGCCGTTGTCGCAGACGCAAATGTATTGCAGCGCTGGATCGAGCTGCGTGCTGCGGCTGCGCAACCAGTGCGCCGGTACATCGATGCTGTCGGGCATGCGTGCCCGTGCGGGATCGCCGTTGGGGCGCACGTCGAGCCAGCGTGCCTTGCCGCCGGCGACGCGCTGGCGCGCCGATTCGAAATCGAGGCTGCGCGTCATCGGCTCGTTGAGCAGTTTCAGGAAGCTGGCCCGGTCGAGTCGTCGCAGCCGGCTGGATTTGGATGCGACCACGGTGGCATTGCGTGGCTCGCCCGAGATCAATGCCTCCTCGCCGAAGCATTCACCACGACCGAAGCGTGCGATCAGCAGTGGCTTGGCACCCGGGCGCTCGCGCAGCACCGAACATTCGCCTTCGTCGATCACGTAGAAGTAGTCGCCGGCATCGCCTTCGGCGATCAGCCGCGTGCGCTCGGGTACTTCGACGACCTGCATGGCCAGGAATAAGGCCTGCAGATGCTCGGCCGGCAGCTCGCCGATCCGGCGGGTCTGCAAGAGCCGCATCATCCAGTCGTCGCCGCTCGTCTGGCGTCCCAGCTCCTGCAGTTCGACGCTCGCAGCGGAACTGGTCTGATCCCAGCTCATGGTGATTTCGAGCAGGGCGGAATCGACGCGTATACAGCTCGCTTCGGTCAGGCAGCGCGCGGTGTGGCGATGCGGGGAGTCGAGTTCCAGGCCGTCGTTGACCTGGCTGCGCGTGGCCTGCAAGCGACGCACGGGTTTGCCGCCGGCATCTTCGAGTTGCACGGTGCCCTGGACCAGGAACAGCGCGTGATTCGTGCGTTCGCCCAGCTCGAACAACAGCGATCGCGGTTCGTAGCGCACCAGCTGGGCCTGTCTCGCCAACTGGACCAGCGCCTCGGCACGGAGCAGGCGCAGGCTACTGAAATTGCGCAGAAGTTCGGCTTGGACGGTCACCGTAGGGCTCCGCTGCGGCGTTTGAGAGTCGACTCTTTTGTGCCACAATGCCGTATTGGGAAGCTTGAAACCGTTCACGGTCATTGCTCACGATCATCGGTACACGTCCGTAGAGGAAAGCAAGCGACGTAGTTTCGGCCTGCGCGTCAGGCCAGCCGCATCGACACCTGGAGAGGCTTATGGCGTCCGGCAAAGGTTCGAAATCGTCCAGCTCCAAGGGCAAGGTGGCCAGCTCAGGCGCCGAGGCGGCCAAGAAGTCCGCCAAGACATCGACCCCATCCGCTCCGGCCAAGAAGCCTGTCCAGAAGATCGCGACCAAGACGGCCGCTACCAAAACCGCCACGGTCAGCTCCAAGCCAGCTAAGAAAACGTCTACTCCACCGGCTCAGAAATCGTCATCTTCTGCTGCTAAAAAGTCTGCTTCGGCAGCCACGCCTTCCCGTTCCACTCAGGTTGCCCCAAAACCGACCCAAGCTGCCGGCGTGGCCCAGCCTGCCACGAAAGTTGCATCAACCTCTCATTCCGCCAAAGCCGCTCCCCGCGGCCAGGCCGTATCAGGAAAGACCGCCCACATGACACCCGCCTCCAAGGAAGCGCCCGCCGCTTCGTCCAAGTCCGCAAGCAAGACGGCCAAGTCGCCCAAGCCGGTCATTGCCAGCCTGCTGACCGAGGAGCAGATCCGCAGTGCGCCCAACGCGGATTACATGAGCGACGAGCAACTGGTGTTCTTCCGTGAGCGCCTGCTGCAGATGCGCGCCGAAGTGCTGGCGCGCGAACTCGAGGTCAAGGAACGCCTGCATCAGCGCGAGGTGTTCGCCGATCCGGCCGATCGTGCCAGTGCCGAAGAAGAGCACTGGCTCGACCTGCGCCTGCGCGAGCGCGAGTCGCTGCTGCTGCGCAAGATCGAAGACGCGCTCAAGCGCATCCGCGACAAGGATTACGGCTACTGCGAAAAGACCGGCGAGCCCATCGGCATCGCGCGTCTGCTCGCACGTCCCACGGCGACGGTCTGCGTCGACATCAAGGGCCAGGACGAGCGCGCCGAATCGCAGTATCGCGATCGCTGATCCGCTGCTGCAAAAAGAAAAAGGCGCCGAAAGGCGCCTTTTTCGTTGATGCGCTGCTTCGGTGAATCAACGCGTGCCGGACGCGGCGGCCACCGCCAGGCTTTGCGTGAAGCTCCAGGCCAGTGCGGTCACCGCGCCGAGCCAGATCAGCAGGGCCGGCCACTGGCCGGCCACGATCAGCGCGATGCCGGGCAGCAGGCTGCCCCAGCCCAGCAGCCGTCGCATCGCCGATTCCATCGGCCTGGCGGCCTTGTGGCCTTGCTTGGCGACGCTGCGCAGACGCTTGGGATCGCGGAGCGCCAGGGGAATCAGCAGGACGAGGCTGGCCAGCGTGCAGCCGACGGCCCAGATCAGGGTTGCGCTCATGCTCAGGCGGGTTGGCTTTCGCTGTCGTCGATGGAAGGGCGATGGGCGCGGGCGAGTACGCCACGCGTGGCCGGCTTGCGGGCCGCGAGGATGCACAGCAGGCCGCCGATCAGCAGTGCCAGATCCAGCGACAGCACCGGATGCAGGCCGTGCTGCAGTGCCGTGCCCCAGCCTGGGCCGCCCGACAGCAGGCGCAACAGGGGCAGGATCAGCAGCACGATGCCGGTCAACACCAGAATGGCGCGACGCAGCCGGTCAAAGTCGGTGAAACGCCAGGCCAGCACGCCGGCCAGCGCCGCGAAGCCCAGGAAGGCGATGGCCATCGAATCGTGCAGTTCGACCACGCCGTTGAAGCGGCCCACAAAGAAGCCGATCGGCGTCGCCGCCAGCGACAGCGGCAGGCCGTAGCCGACCCAGATCGTGGCGCGAGCCAGTCGCTGCCAAGCACGCGATTCGGCGCGGCGAGTGGTCCACAGCAGCATGCCCGTGAGCGTCACGTAGCAGGCGGCGAAGCCCAGCGCGAACCACACCGTCTTCGACAGAGTGCCGGCGAAGTTGCCGAAATGCAGCGGCGCCATGAGCTCGAACAGCACGCCGCCGATCGAAGGCACCAGGCCCAGGCCCGGCTTCTGGTGCAGGAAGGCGCCGGTGGCTCCGTCGTAGACGAGGTTGTTGGACGTCACATGGCCTTCGGTCGGGCGCGTGAACACGTTGACGCGCGCATCGGCGCGACCGGGATGCTCGATGC
>JALRLM010000457.1 GCA_023254435.1 Hydrocarboniphaga sp. | reverse complement strand
GCTTTCTACTTCAGCTACTACGGCACGGTCGGCGCCTTCATGGCGTACTGGCCGCCGTATCTGATCTCGCGCGGGCTCAGCGCCACCGAAATCGGGATGGCCTATGCGCTCACCGGCCTGTCGCGTGCCGTGGTGCCGGTGATCTGGGGCTGGTGGGCCGATCGCAGTGGCGAGCGCATGCGCATGATCCGCTTCGCCTCGCTGGCCTCGCTGCTGCTGTTCGCGGCGATCCCCCTGGTGCAGGGCAGCGGCGCGGTGATGCTGCTGATGCTGGCCTACACCCTGTTCTGGAACGCCCTGCTGCCGCAGTTCGAGGTGGTGGCGCTCAATCACCTGCGTGATGGTGGTGGCGATTATTCGCGCGTGCGCCTGTGGGGATCGGTGGGCTTCGTCGCCGCCGTGGTGTCGGTGGGACCGGCGCTGGACGGGCTCGGCATCCGCTGGGAGCCGTGGCTGGTGTCGGTGCTGTTCGCGGCCATGGCCTCGCTGGCCTGGAGCGTGCCCGATCGTCTGCGTCCGGTCGCCAGCGGTGCGCGCGAGCCCGCGGTGCCGCTGTGGCCGCTGCTGCGCAGCCCGGCGGTGTTGTCGCTGCTGCTGGTGTGCTTTTTCTCGCAGCTGAGCTTCGCGCCGTACTACAGCTTCTTCACGGTCTATCTCGAACGCCAGGGCTATACCCGTGCGTTCGCCGGCCAGTTGTGGGCGCTGGCGGTGATCTCCGAGATCGTGATGTTCTTCTTCGCCTCGCGCGTGCTCAGTGCGGTGCCCGTACGCCGGCTCATGATCGCGGCGCTGGCGGCCACGGCGCTGCGCTGGACCATGATCGCGGCGGCGGTCGATACCCTGCCGGTGCTGCTGGCCGCGCAGACCCTGCATGCCTTGAGCTTCGCCTGCTATCACCTGGCGGCAGTGCATTACGTGCAGCGCCTGTTCCCGCCGTCGCTGCACGGCCGCGGGCAGGCGCTCTACAACTCGGCGTCCTACGGTGTCGGCGGCTCGCTGGGCGCGCTGGCCTCGGGTCACCTGTGGGATGCCGCTTCGCCCGAATGGGTATTCGCCATCGCGGCGCTGGTCGCCATGGCCGGTACCGTGGTGGCCTGGAAGACCTTGCCGCGCGCCTGAGGACAGCGGTCGCGGTGGCTGCCGCAAAACGATTCAAACCCAGGACATTCAGTCCTCATCCCAAGTGCTTGCGGTACTTATAGAATGCAGGCGTCCATCCCCAAACCTTCGGTCTTGGGCGAGGCCGATGACTCCAGGGAAGGGGAAAGGGTCCGTCAACGGGAGCTTCATGTTTCAGGCAAGCAGAGCTGCGCGAAGACGTAGCGCCTATTGGCTGCTGCTGGCGGCCGTGCTGAGCACGGCGAGTTCGGCTTTCGAATTGCTGGTGATGCGCGAGACGGGCTTGTCGAGCCTGCTGCGACCGGCTCCGGCGATCATCTTCCTGCTGACCCTCTACCTGGGCTGGCCCGGTCTGGCCGCGGCCATGGCCGGTGTCGTCGCCGGTTACGCGCTATCGGTCAAGGTCAGCTTCCCGGTCACCATCGCCCAGCCCATCGGTGTGCTGTCGGTGCTGACGATTTTCTCCAGCACCACGGTACAGGCCTGGCTGCAGACCTGGCTGTTCCATCGGTTCGACCAGCTGGCGCCGGCGCGCGTACACCGCTTGTGGGCCGTGCTGTTCGTGGCGCCGCTGGGCTCCCTGCTGGCGCCGACGGTATCGACGCTGGTGCTCAACGCCGAAAACGCCATTCTTCACCTGCCGGCGAGCCGCTTCTGGATCGTGGCGTATTCGGGCACCGCCCTGGGCGTGGCGCTGGTGATGCCGCTGGCCACCATCCTCGATCGCCAGAGCCGCATGGTGTCGACCTGGCGCGAACAGCTGCCGCTGCTGATGACGCTGCTGCTCGTGGCGCTGGGCGGCTGGGTGGTGACCTGGATGGTGCAGTCGAGCTCCATCGGGCTGGAGCAGCGCAAGTTCCTCGATCGCGCATCGGCGGTCGGCGAATCCATCGAGCACGAAGTCGACAACATCGGCATGGTCGCCACCGGGCT
>JALRLM010000408.1 GCA_023254435.1 Hydrocarboniphaga sp. | reverse complement strand
CGTGCGTACCGGCCATCACTGCACGATGCCGCTCATGGCGCGCTTCGGCATTCCGGCCACGGTTCGGGCCTCTCTGGCGGTTTACAACGGTCGCGACGACATCGACCAGCTCGTCGATGCCTTGAAGCGCGCCAAAAGGCTGCTTTCATAGGTGGGAATGGGAATTGCGTTGGCGAAAATCGGCCCGCCGTGTGTAATAGTGAGGACCATCACGACCCCCTAACGCAGTAATGAGCCGATCGCGACCGAGCACTGCTGCCTTGCGGGCCAACGCGAAGCCTCGGGCCTTGTCGTGGCATCAAAGCCTTCAGTTCAAGCTCGCGCTGACGCTGGCGCTGGTCACCATCGTCCTCGCCGCTCTCGCGTACTGGGCCGGTAATCGACTGATCCGCACCGAACTGGTCGCCGACCGCTTCGACTACGACCAGGAAAGCGCGCTGCGTCTCGCCGAGAAGCTCGATGGCATCGCCGTCGAAGTGCAGCAACTGGCCGGCGCCATCGGCGCCATCGCCCTGCAGACCGGCACCGGCGCACGCTCGCCGCTGCTGGCCACGGCCCCCGGACTCATCCAGCACAACCGCAGCGACGGCCTGATCGTCTCGGTCGGCGTGTGGCCGCTGCCCAGGACCCTCGATCCGCAGGCCGAGCGCGCCAGCATCGTCTGGGTTCGCGAGGCCGGTGGCAGCTTCAAGCCGCGCTCGGACTTCAACGACGCCGGCGCCGTCAGCTACATCAACGAAAGCTGGTTCACGCCCACGCAGTTCCTGCCGGCCGACGCCTGCTACTGGACGCCTGCCTATCGCGAGCCGATCTCGCAGCAGGACGTGGTGTCCTGCGCACTGGCGCTGCGCGATACGCGTGGCTTCGTCGGCGCGGTCACCGTCAGCCTGTCGCTGATCCGCCTGCGCGAGGCCTTCGCCCGCTACAGCGCCGGCGGCCAGGGCTACAGCCTGCTGATCGGCCGCGACAACCGGCTGCTCGGGTTTTCTGACGCGGCGGCGCTGGTGTTCGGCGCGCAGCCGCCGGCCAACCTCGTCGAACTCGCGCAGCGCCTGCCCGCCTTCAATCCACTGGCGCTCGAAATGCACCGGCAGAACGAGGGCTTCATCTCGGCCGCCGTGCAGTCCACGTTCTACAACGCCGCCACGGTGTCCTCGCTCAAGGATGACACGCGCGGCATGACGCGTCCCGAGGCCGAAGCCGCGCTGGCCTCGATCTGGAACCGTCAGCTGCACCAGCCCGGCCAGCCCCCCGCCGCGCGCCGCGTAGGCATCGACTCCGACCCGGTGCTCGATGCCCCCACCTACGCCAGCGTGCTCGACATACCGCAGACGCAATGGCGTCTCGTGCGTGCGGTGTCGTCGCACCAGGGCTTCGATGGCATCAACTATCTGTTCTCGCGCACGCTGCTGATCATCGGCGTGGGCCTGGCGATCTCGGTGGTGCTGATCTACATCGCGGTCTACTGGATGGTGCTGAGTCCGCTGCGCCGCATGACGGCCGAGCTGTCGCATGCCGATACCGCCGAAGATGCCCTGCACCTGCAGTTCAACGAAAACGCCGACAACGAGATCGGCGTGCTCTCGCACTGGCACAACGAGCGCGTGCGCCAGCTGCGCGAGCTCATGGAACGCACCATCGCCACCAACTCGCAGCTGGTGGTCGAATCCGACGAGCGCCGCACCGCGCAGGAGGCCCTGGCCAAGGCGCAGGAGCGCGCGACGCTGGCACTGCAGGCCGTCGCCGACGGCGTGATCATGACCAACGAGCGCGCGGTGGTCGAAGACATCAATCCGGTCGCCGAACAGCTCTCGGGCCTGGGCCATCGCGCCGCGCGCGGCCGCTCGTTCGCCGAAGTGCTGCGTGCGCGCAGTGCCGATCCCGAGTCCGGACAATCCACACCGTTGCCCAACCTGGCCGAACTCGCGATCAGCCGTGGCGCGCGGCTGGAATATTCCAGCGGCGTGTTTCTGCAGCGCGAAGGACAGCCGGACATCGAAGTCCACGTCTCGGTGACGCCGATCCGCACGCGCCTGAATCGCGTGATCGGCGCCATCGTCGTCTTCCGCCCGGTCGAACTGAGTTCGGCCGCGGTGCAGCGCAGCGTCGACAAGCAGACGCTCGACACGGTCACCGGCCTGCCCAATCGCGTGGCCTGCGACCGTGCGCTGCGCCTGCTGCTCGATGGCCTGCGCGTCAGCCCACGTTCGCACGTGCTGCTGCTGCTCGACGTCGACCATCTCAAGCGCATCAACGATATCGCCGGCCAGCAGGCCGGCGATGAAGTGCTGGCGCGTCTCGGCGACTCGCTGCTCTCCAAGGTCGGCAACGCGGGTGAAGTGTTCCGCATGGGCGCCGACCAGTTCGTGGTGCTGCTGGCCAATTTCGAACCCGAGCGCGCGCGCATCTTCGCCGAAG
>JALRLM010000401.1 GCA_023254435.1 Hydrocarboniphaga sp. | reverse complement strand
ACGCCCTTCGGCGAACGCCGCGACGCGCATTCCAAAGGACTTTGAATGAGCATCGAAGCCGATGATCCGCAACTACGTTCGGCGACCGAAACCGTCGCTCAGGACTGGAGCAGCCTGCAGCGCTATCTGGCGACGCAGGGCCTGCAGCTGAGCACCACGCCGGCACCACGCCAGTTCGCGGGCGGCTTCGCCAACCTCAATTACCTCGTGCGCATCGACGGCCGCGAAGCCGTGCTGCGCCGCCCGCCGATGGGTCCACTGCCGCCCGGCGCCTACGACATGGGCCGCGAGTCGAAGATCCTGACGCGCCTGCACGAGCAGTTTCCGCTCGCGCCGCGTGCGCTGCATCTGTGCCTCGACAGCGGCGTGCTCGGGGCCCCGTTCCAGATCACCGAATACCGTCGCGGCGTTTCGTTCCGCGACACGCTGCCGCCGCCGCTGGCCGGCGATGCGGCGGTGGGCGCGCGCCTGGGCGCGATGCTGATCGAGGTCCTCGCGCAGCTGCATCGCGTCGATCCCGAAGCCGTGGGCCTGGGCGACCTCGGCAAGCCGCAGGGCTTTCTCGAACGCGCGGTGGAAGGCTGGATCAAGCGCGCGAAGCTGGCCGTGCAGGGCTGGGCCACGCCGCGCACCACGCAGCTCATCGACACGCTGGCCGACTGGCTGCGCGAACACCGCCAGCCCGACGGTGCGCCGGTGCTGCTGCACAACGACTTCAAGCTCGACAACGTGCTGCTCGACGCGCAGACACTGGTGCCCGTGGCCGTGCTCGACTGGGACCAGGGCACCCGCGGCGACGGCCTGTTCGATCTCGCCACACTGCTGAGCTACTGGAGCCAGGCCGACGACCCGCCGGCGATGCGCGACATGGGCCAGATGCCCACCGCGCAGCCGGGCTTCCCCACGCGCGAGCAGGCCGCGCTGGCCTACGCCGAGGCCAGCGGCCGCGATCTGTCGCACTTTCGCTTTCATCGCGTGCTCGCGCAGTTCAAGACTGCGGTGATCTTCCAGCAGCTGTACGCGCGCTGGGTGTCCGGCGCCACGCAGGAGGCCCGCTACGCCACGCTCGGCGAAATGGCCGAAGGCCTGCTCGAATTCGCGCTGCAGATCGCCCAAGGCCGGCGCTTCTGAGCGCCCCCCCTTTCACGACATCGGATCGATCCCATGGATTTCTCGCTTTCACCGAAGCTGCTCGACCTGCAGCTGCGCGTCCGCCAGTTCATCGCCGACGAAGTCATTCCGCTCGAACGCGATTCGCGCCTGACGCCACACGGTATCTCCGAATCGCTGCGCGAGGAGCTCGTCGGCCGCGCCCGCAGCGCGGGCCTGCTGACGCCGCATGCCTCGGTCGAACTCGGCGGCATGGGCCTGTCGCACGTCGAAAAGGCCATCGTCTTCGAGGAGGCCGGCTATTCGAATCTGGGACCGTCGGCGCTCAACATCCACGCGCCCGACGAAGGCAACATCCACCTGATGGAAGTGGTGGCCACGCACGAGCAGAAGCAGCGCTGGCTGCGTCCGCTGGTCGAGGGCCGCATCCGCTCCTGCTTCGCGATGACCGAGCCCGCGCCGGGCGCCGGCGCCGATCCCTCGATGCTCAAAACCACGGCGACGCGCGACGGCGATCACTACCTCATCAACGGCACCAAGTGGTTCATCACCGGCGCCGACGGCGCGAGCTTCGTCATCATCATGGCCAAGCTCGAAGACGGCTCGGCGACGATGTTCCTGGCCGACATGGACCAGCCCGGCATTCGCCTGGAACGCCTCATGGATTCGCTCGACAGCTCATTCGCGGGCGGCCATGGCGTGCTGCATTTCGAGAACCTGCGCGTGCCGGCCAGCGACGTGCTCGGCGAGGCCGGCAAGGGCTTTCGCTACGCTCAGATCCGCCTGGCGCCGGCGCGTCTCACGCACTGCATGCGCTGGCTCGGGCAGGCGCGGCGCGCACACGACACCGCGCTGGCCTATGCGCGCCAGCGCGAGGCTTTCGGCAAGCGCATCGGCGAGCACCAGGGCGTCGGCTTCATGCTGGCCGACAACGAGCTCGACCTGCGGTCCTCGCGCCTGTGGATCTGGCACACGGCCTGGATGCTCGACCAGGGCCACAAGGGCAACCTGGAATCGAGCATGAGCAAGGTGTCGGTGTCCGAAGCGGTGTGGCGCATCGTCGACCGCAGCGTGCAGATTCTCGGCGGACAGGGCGTCACCGACGAAACCGTGGTCATGCGCATCTTCAAGGACATTCGCGCCTTCCGCATCTACGACGGTCCCAGCGAAGTGCATCGCCACAGCATCGCGCGCAAGATTCTCGGCGATCGGCACTGAGGCGCGCATGGCCACGAATCGCTTCGATCTGAGCGGCCGCGTCGCGCTGGTCACAGGCGCGTCGAGCGGCCTGGGCCGTCACTTTGCCATGACGCTCGCCAGCGCCGGCGCCACGGTGGCGCTGGCGGCGCGGCGCGGCGACAAGCTGGCCGACGCGGTGGCGCAGATCGCGGCCGCCGGCGGCAGAGCCGCCGCGTTCTCGATGGACGTGAGCCGGCGCGACAGCGTGACGGCGGCGCTCGACGACATCGCCGCGCGCCTGGGCACGGTCGACGTGCTCGTCAACAACGCCGGCGTCTCCGACACCCGGCGTCCGCTCGACTACGAGGACGCGGACTGGGCCGCGATCGTCGGCACCAACCTGGGCGGATCGTGGATCGTGGCGCAGGAGACCGCGCGTCGCCTCGTCGCCACGAACCGGCCGGGCAGCATCGTCAACATCACCTCGATCCTGGCCAGCCGCGTCGCCGGCGGCGTGAGCCCGTACTGCGCGTCGAAGGCCGGGCTCAGGCATCTCACGCAGGCGCTGGCGCTGGAACTTGCACGTCATCGCATCCGCGTCAACAGTCTGGCGCCGGGCTACGTCGCCACCGAACTCAACGCGGAATTTCTCGCCAGCGAAGCCGGCGAAAAACTCAAGGCGCGCATTCCCTCGCGCGCCTTCGGCCGCTACGAGGATCTCGACGGACCGCTACTGCTGCTGTGCTCGGATGCCGGCGCCTACATGACCGGCGCCGAGATCGTCGTCGACGGCGGGCATCTCTGCAGTTCGCTGTAGCCGCCGGCATCCATACCGCCGACGCAGCTCGTGTCGAGTGCTAGCGAGCGCTCAGCGCGCCTGCATGCGCAGCGCGCCGTCGAGGCGCAGCGTCTCGCCGTTGAGCATCACGTTGTCGGCGATGGCGGCGACCAGGCGCGCGTATTCCTCGGCGCGGCCCAGGCGCGGCGGAAACGGCACGCTGGCACCCAGGCTGCTGCGCACGTTCTCGGGCAGACCCGCCATCATCGGCGTCTCGAACAGGCCCGGGGCGATGGTGCAGACGCGAATGCCCACGGGCGCGAACTCGCGCGCCGCCTGTATCGTCAGCGCGATCACGCCGCCCTTGGACGCCGCGTACGAGGCCTGGCCGATCTGCCCTTCGTAACCGGCGATCGAGGCGGTGTTGACGATCAGGCCGCGCTCGCCGTCCTCCAGCGGATCGAGCGTCATCATCGCGGCGGCGGCCAGCCGCAGGGTGTTGAAGCTGCCGACCAGATTGACCTCGATGCCCTTGCGGAAATCGTCGAGCGGCATCGGCCCGTTCCGGCCGACGATCTTCGCGGCCGGCGCGATGCCCGCGGTATTGACGAGCAGGCGCGCGATGCCGAGTTCATCGTGGGCGGCCGCGATCGCCGCCTCGGCGCTCGACGCGCTGGTCACGTCGACCGCATAGGCCTTGCCACCGATCGCGGCGGCCACGCGCTGCGCGGCTTCGATGTTGAAGTCGAGCACGGCCACGCGTGCGCCGAGGCTGGCCAGCTTCTGCGCCGTCGCCGCGCCGAGTCCCGATGCGCCGCCGACGACGAGCGCCACCTGATTGTCGAGTTTCATGCGTTCTCCTGATGCCGTCCGGTGCTTCAGCGCGAGGATGGTGGCACCGCCACGCCCGGCACGCCATGCCGGCCGCCGTCAATCGACGTGACCCGAAAAGCCATCGCCCCGCTCAGGATCGGGTGCGGGCCGTGACGATCCAGCAGGCGGCGTCGAAGCGCACGACGCCGTCGTGCACGTAGTCGCCGAAGGCCGCGCGCACCGCCTCGATCACGCGCCGCTGCAGCTCGCCGTCGAGCGACTCGAACACGCGGCCCAGCGGACCGATCTGCGTGAAGTAATCGACCAGCTCGCGCTCGTCGAAAGCACAGGGCGTGTCCACGGCATCGAGCTTCACTTCGCACCAGCCGGCAGGTGCGAGGATGTCGCGCACGCGCTGCGCGTCGGCGAACGCGAACGGACCCGGCGCGCTCCAGTCGCGTACCGGCAGCCGCGGCCCCAGCAGCGGCGCGGCGGCCTGCTCGGCCACCAGCATGAAGGCGTTGTCCTGCGGCGGCCGCCACACCAGCGCGCACAGCCTGGCCTCGTCGCTCACCGCGCGACGCAGGTTGGCGAAGGCTTGAACCGGATCGTCGAAGAACATCACGCCGAAGCGCGAGAAGAGCGCGTCGAAGCTCGCGGGCTCGAATGGAT
>JALRLM010000262.1 GCA_023254435.1 Hydrocarboniphaga sp. | reverse complement strand
GGGATGCCGCACGGTCAGCCGCGCGCCCTTCAGGTCGCCTTCCTCCTCCAGCGTACAGACCCGCGCGAACCCCGCGCCGCCCAGCGCGCATTCGATCCGCGTGTCGGCCGCCTGCGCGCCATTGTCCGCGCGCGGGCCGTTGCCGTCGGCGTCGGGAAGGCTCGCATCGCCGCACCCGGCCAGCAGCAGCAGCGCGGCGAGGCTAGATATCCGCATAGACATGGCGCTCGGCCTTCGCTCCCGGATGCGTCACCGCCCCGGCCCACGCCGGGCCGACGGTCTGCGCATAGCGCCACAGCGCGCCAGACTGATAGTCGTTGACGCGCGGGCTCCAGCGCGTGCGGCGTTCGGCCAGCACGTCGTCGAGGATCACGTCGTTGCCGTCCTTGAGGCGCGACAGCCAGCGCCAGGACTCGAGCGTGTCGACGCTGCGGTCGTAGTAGGCCGGATCGAAGACCTGGAAGTAGCGCTGCGCACGACCTTCGAAGTTCACGGCGGTGCCGTCGCCTTCGGCGAAGCTCGCCGCCGGCAGGATCACGTCGGCAGCCTGCGCGGTGGCCGTCATCTGGTGATCGACGACGATCAGCGTGGCACCCTCGAGCTTGCCGAGCGCGGCCGGCGGCAGGCGGCGCGTGAGGTCGTTTTCGAGCACCACCACGACGGCGCCGGAGGCCGGCAGTTTGGCCAGCGAGGCTTCGAGATCCTGGGCCTCGAACAGCGCCATGCCCATGCTGTTGGAATCCGGGATCGCCAGGCTGATCAGCGTTTCGGCGTTCTGCTTGTGCAGCGCGGTCGCGACGTTGGCGGCAGCCTGCATCACGGCCAGCGAGCCACAACCCGTGCCCGAGACGATCAGCGGACGCTTGGCCTTGGCCAGGGTCTCGGCGATCTTGGCGACCTGCGCGGCATCGGCGTCCGACATGCCGGCCGCGACCGGCGCCGAACCGTCGACGGCGTTGGCGACCGCGAAGCCCAGTGCGGCGATGGCGTCGGGCGCCAGGCGCAGCACGGTGCTGCCGATGTCGTCGAAGCGCGTCGCCGCCGGCGTGGCGATGATGATGGGGTAGCGCTCATGCTGGCCGATGTCGGCGGCCGAATAGGCCTGCCAGTCCGGCACGCGCTTGTCGCGCGTCATTTCCAGCGTCTTGCCCTTGGAGGCCTGGCGCAGCGCCAGCGACACGCGCGAGGCGGTGGCGAGCACGTCTTCGCCGAGCACCAGCACGGCGTCTGCCTGCTCGATCTGGCGGATCGTCGCCGCCGGCACCGCGCCTTCGCGCAGCACCTGGAGCGCGAAGGCCGTCAGCGACGCATTCTGCGCCGACAGGCCGTTGCTGAAGTTGTCGGCACCGACCAGCGCACGCAGCGCGTAGTTGGATTCCAGGCTCGCACGCGTGGAGCCGATGCCGAGCACCGAGCTGGCCGAGGCCAGCAAGCCGCGCACATGCGTGATGGCGTCGCCGGCTTCGATCTCGGCAAACACGCCGGCGCGCTTGATCTGCGCCTTGCGCGGACGCTCCTTGAGGTTCACGTGGCCGTAGCCGAAGCGGCCACGGTCGCACAGGAAGTAGCCGTTGACCTCGCCGTTGTAGCGATTCTCGATGCGGCGGATTTCGCCGTAGCGTTCGCCGGGCGAGATGTTGCAGCCGACCGCGCAGCCCGTGCAGATGCTGGGCGCGAACTGCATGTCCCACTTGCGCACGTAGCGCTCGGAGTGGGTCTTGTCGGTGAACACGCCGGTCGGGCAGACCTCGGAGAGGTTGCCCGAGAACTCGCTCTGCAGCGTGCCCGGCTTTTCACGACCGAAATAGACGTTGGCGGCCGAGCCGAACACGCCGAGGTCGGTGCCGCCCGCGTAGTCGCGGTAGTAGCGCACGCAGCGATAGCAGGCGATGCAGCGGTTCATGTCGTGTGCGATGAACGGGCCGAGTTCCTGGTTGAGGTGCGTACGCTTGGTGAAGTGATACTGACGACTGTGATGCTTGGTCATCACCGTCATGTCCTGCAGGTGGCAGTGGCCACCTTCCTCGCAGACCGGGCAGTCGTGCGGGTGATTCGTCATCAGGAAGCTGACGATGGTCTCGCGGAACTCCTTGGCCTCTTCATCTTCGATCGAGATGTAGGCGTTGTTGGAGGCCGGCGTCATGCACGACATCACCAGACGACCGCGCTTGTCGTTCTCGTCGGCGAACTGCTTGACCGCGCACTGGCGGCAGGCGCCGACGCTACCGAGCGCCGGATGCCAGCAGAAATAAGGGATATCCAGGCCCAGCGAGAGGCAGGCCTGGAGCAGATTGTCCGAGCCGTCGACCTCGTACTGCTTGCCGTCTACGTGAATGGTTGCCATGTGTTCCTCAGGCTGCCTGTGCCGGCTTTGCGAGTCCGGCTTCCGCTGGCGCCTTCGCCAGCCCAGCCTCAAATTCGTGGCGGAAATACTTCAACGCCGACTGCAGCGGTTCCATCGCGCCCGGCGCATGCGCGCAGAACGTCTTGCCGGGGCCGAGCCAGCGCGTGAGCTTGGCGAGCACTTCGAGATCCGCCTGGGTGCCCTGCCCGGCTTCAAAAGCGCGCAGGATCTTCACGCTCCACGGCAGGCCGTCACGGCAGGGCGTGCACCAGCCGCAGGATTCGCGGGCGAAGAATTCTTCGAGATTGCGCACGGCCGAAACCATGCTCTGGTCTTCGTTGACCACCGTGATCAGGCCCGTGCCCATGCGCGAACCGGCCTTGGCGATGGTGTCGAAATCCATCGCCAGATCGAGGTGATCGGGCGTCAGGAAATCGGTCGATGCGCCGCCCGGCAGCCAGGCCTTGAGCTTCTTGCCGCCCCGCATGCCGCCGGCGTGCACTTCGAGCAGCTCGCGCGCGGTGGTGCCGAAAGGCAGTTCCCAGATGCCGTTCTTGTTGGCAGGGCCCGAGCAGCCGTACAGCTTGGTGCCCGCGTCCTTGCTCTTGCCCTGATTGAGCGCCTTGTACCAGTCACCACCGTTCATGACGATGTGCGGCACGTTGCTGAGCGTCTCGACGTTGTTGACGATGGTCGGACGCCCCCACAGGCCCGCGATCTGCGGGAACGGCGGCTTGGCGCGCGGGTTGGCGCGACGGCCTTCCAGCGAGTTGATCAGCGCGGTTTCTTCACCGCAGATGTAGCGACCGGCACCCGTGTGCACGAACAGCTCGAAGCTCCACGGCGTGCCGAGAATGTTCTGGCCGATGTAGTGCTTGGCGCGCGCTTCGGCCAGCGCCTGGTTGAGGCGATCGGCCGCGACCACGTATTCGCCGCGCAGGAAGATGTAGCCGCGCGTGGCCTGGATCGCGAACGCCGCGGTGGCCATCGCTTCGATGAGCTGGTGCGGTACCTGCTCCATGAGCAGGCGGTCCTTGAAGGTGCCTGGCTCCATTTCGTCGGCGTTGCAGACGAGATACTTTTCGCCGGCATCGGGGCCCATGGGAATCAGGCTCCACTTCACGCCGGTGGGAAAGCCCGCGCCACCACGTCCACGCAGACCGGCGTCCTTGACCGCCGCCTGCACGCCGGCGGGATCCATTTCCCTGACGGCTTTCTTGAGCGCCAGGAAGCCGCCTTCGGCTTCGTACCCGGCCAGATCGAGCGGACCGGCCGCGCGATCGATGAGCCGCGTCAGCGGCTTCTGATATTGCGGATCGGCCGCGCTGCGCAGCGTCATGCGTAAGCCTCCAGCAGCTTCGCCACATCGGCGGGTTCGACCGGCCCGTGCAGGTCGTCGTTGATCATCACGGTGGCACCGCGGTCGCAGGCGCCCAGGCAGCAGATCGGCAGCAGCGTGAAGCGCTGGTCGGCCGTGGTCTGGCCGAAGCGGATGCCGAGCTGCTTGATGAATGCGTCGCGCAAATCCTCGTAACCGGTCAGGTGGCAGGAGATGCTGTCGCAAACCTTGATCACGTTGCGTCCCACCGGGCGACGGAAGATCAGGCTGTAGAACGTGGCCACGCCTTCGAGGTCGGCGGCGCTGATGCCGATGGCCTGCGCGATGACCGGAATGGCCTCGTCGCAGACCCAGCCGCGATGCTTCTGCACGATCTTGAGCGCTTCGATGCTGGCCGCGCGCGAATCGGGATAGTGATGGAGCTCGTGCTCGATCTCGTGGCGCTCTTCGTCGCTGAGGACGAAGGGCTCGGCGGGCTTCACCAGGTCGGCTAGCTTGACGATAGTGTCGGACATGTCAGCGATCCACGTCGGCCATCACGAAATCGATGGACGCGATGTAAGCGATGAGATCGGGCACCATCTGGCCGCGGATCGCGCTGGGGATCTGCTGCAGATGGGCGAAGCTGGGCGTGCGGATGCGCGTGCGATAGCTCATCGTGTTCGCATCGCTGGTCAGGTAATAGCTGTTGAGGCCCTTGGTGGCCTCGATCATCTGCGAGGTCTCGCCGGCCGGCATCACCGGGCCCCAGCTGACGCCGAGGAAGTGCGTGATCAGGGTTTCGATGTCCTTGAGCGTGCGCTCCTTGGGCGGCGGCGTCGTCAGCGCATGGTCGGCCTTGTAGGGGCCCGACGGCATGTTGTTGAGGCACTGCTCGATGATGCGCAGCGACTGGCGGATCTCTTCCTCGCGCAGCAGCGCGCGATCGTAGACGTCGCCCAGGTGGCCTACCGGCACTTCGAAGTCGAAGTTCTCGTAGCCCGAATACGGCCGCGCCTTGCGCAGGTCGAAGTCGCAGCCCGTGGCCCGCAGGCCTGGGCCGGTGACGCCCCATTCGATCGCATCGGCCTTGGTGTAGGCGGCGACATCGCGCGAACGCGAAATGAGGATGGCGTTTTCGAGGCAGGCCTTGCGGTACTCGTCGAGGCGCTTGGGCATCCAGTCGAGGAACTCGCGGACCTTGACCTCCCAGCCGAGCGGCAGGTCGTGCGCCAGGCCGCCGATGCGGAACCACGCCGGGTGCATGCGAAAGCCCGTGATGCCTTCGATGACGTCGTAGGCCTTCTGGCGATCGACGAACATGAAGAACACCGGCGACCTCGCGCCGACGTCCTGCGCAAACGTGCCGTAGAACAGCAGATGCGAGGTGATGCGGAAGAACTCGCACAGCATCACGCGAATGGTCTTGACGCGATCCGGCACGGTGATGCCGGCCAGCTTCTCGATCGCCATGACGTACGGCAGGTTGTTCATCACCCCGCCGAGATAGTCGATGCGATCGGTGTACGGGATATAGCTATGCCAGCTCTGGCGCTCGCCCATCTTTTCGGCGCCACGATGGTGGTAACCGATGTCGGGCACGCAATCGACCACTTCCTCACCGTCGAGCTGCAGCACGATGCGGAAGGCACCGTGGGCGGCCGGGTGGTTGGGGCCGAAGTTCAGCAACATGAAATCGTGATCGCCGGCGCTGCGCGCCATG
>JALRLM010000022.1 GCA_023254435.1 Hydrocarboniphaga sp. | reverse complement strand
CATCGGCCTGCTCGAAGCGCCCGCGGCGTTGGTTGGCCGCGCCGGTGAAGGCACCTTTCTCATGGCCGAACAGCTCGGACTCCATCAGATCCTTGGGGATCGCCGCCATGTTCAAAGCGATGAAGGGCGCAGCGGCGCGCGGGCTGTGGCGGTGCAGGGCATGGGCCACCAGTTCCTTGCCGGTACCGGACTCGCCATTGATCAGCACGGTGATATTGGAGTGGCTCAGACGACCAATGGCACGGAACACCTCCTGCATCGCCGGCGCCTCGCCGATGATGGCGGTCGGTGGCGGTTCGCTGGGCGGCTCGATGTTCTGGCGCTTCTGCGCGGCGCGGCGCACCAGCGCGGCGACGCCGTCGACGTCGAAGGGCTTGGGCAGGTATTCGAAGGCGCCGCCCTTGTACGAGGCCACCGCGGCGTCGAGGTCGGAGTGCGCGGTCATGATGATGACCGGCAGCTCGGGCTTGGCGCGGCGCACGCGCTCCATGAGCTCCAGGCCGTTGACGCCGGGCATGCGGATGTCGGAGACGAGCACGTCGGGCGTCTCGTCGTTGAGCGCATCGAGCAGCTCGGCGGCGCCTGGGAACACCTGTACGCGCATGTTCTCGCGCGACAGCGAACGCTCCAGTACCCAGCGGATGGACTCGTCGTCGTCGACGACCCAGACAGTCAATGCGGCGCTCATGCCATCACCCCACCCGGCTTGTCCAGCGGCAGGAAAATCGAGAAAACGGTTGATCCGGGACGAGACCTGCATTCGATGAGACCGCCGTGGGTGTGCACGAGATATTGGGAGATCGGCAATCCAAGACCCGTGCCTTCGGGACGCATCGTGACCATGGGGTAGAAGATCTTGTCTATCATCGCGGTGGGTATCCCGGGGCCGTCGTCTTCGATGTCCAGCTGCGCCACCAGCCGATGCCGCGTGGGTCCGATGGTGTACTGCCGGCGTGTGCGAGAGCGCAGCGCGATGCCGCCTTCGCTGCCCACGGCCTGCAGCGCATTGCGGACGATGTTGAGCACGGCCTGGATCAGCTGCTCGCGATCGCCGACCAGGTCGGGAATCGAGGGATCGTAGTCGCGCAGGAAGCGCACGCCGGCCGGCGCCTCGGCCTCGACCAGCTGACGCACGTGCTCGAGCACTTCGTGAATATTGACCGGCGCCTTCTGCGGCACGCGATTGGGACCCAGCAGGCGGTTGACCAGGTTCTGCAGGCGATCCACTTCGCGAATGATCACGCGCGTGTATTCGCGATGCTCGCTGTCGGGAAAGTCGCGTTCCAGCAGCTGTGCCGCGCCGCGGATGCCGCCGAGTGGGTTCTTGATCTCGTGCGCCAGGTTGCGGATCAGCTCGCGCGAGGCCTCCTGCTGGGCCAGCATGAGCTCGTCGCGCGAGATGCGCATGTGGCGGTCCAGCGCCTGGATCTCCAGTAGCAGGCCGACGCCGCGGCCCAGCGTCAGCGGCGTGACCGTGCAGTCGACCGTGATCGGCTCTTCGCCGCTTTTGCGCAGCTGCAGTTCGCGTTCGACGAAGCCGGTGCCGGCCACCAGCGCTTCGCGCAGCCGGCCCGCGTGCGGCAGCAGCTGCGGCACGGCCTGTGAGAACAGCTCGTCGAGCGCATAGCGACGGCTGACCCCGAACAGGCTTTCGGCGGTGGAATTGATCGAGACGACACGCAGGTTCGAATCCAGGGTGATGACGGCGGTGGTCAGCCCATCGAGGATTTGAGCCGGCGCCGCACGTCGGCTGGGCGCGAGTTTCATGAGCACGGTGGAAGCAAGAGCTGGGCCACGAAGCCCGAAAATGAGCCGCTTTCGGTGCGGTTGTGCACTCGGCTGGTGCGGCTCGTGTAATTTGGTGTCAATTATGCACCCCGGGGGTGCTTTACTTCAGGCCGGGTGGTTGAACGTGCACGATGATGGGGGGTGTCCGCACCAAAAGCTTGCCGCCCGCGTCGACGACGCCGACGTCCACCAGGTGCGAGCCGCGATCGACGTTCTTCAGCGTGAAGCTCGTGGCGTTGATCGGCTTGGGCGTCTGCGAGGCGCCGTCGAGGTAGTAGATCAGGCCGGCGCCCTCGGGCAGCGGGCTGTCGATGCGCACGCGCACGGCGAGCTCGCGGCTGGTGTCGCGCAGCACCTGCTCGGGTTGCGGGGTGATCACGCTGAGGCTGGGCTTTGCAGTGGCCGCAGCGGGCGGCGCTGCGTCTGTCGATGCGCCGGGCGCTGCCGCCGTGCTTTCGGCCGGCGCGGGCTTGGGCGTGCCCGGAATCACCTGCAGCTCGGGCAGCTGGGCGGGCCTGGCCTTGGAATCGGGTGCGCGGTCGCCGTAGTGCACGGTGCCGTTGGCGTCGACCCAGCGATAGACCTCGCCCGCAAGCGACAGGCTCGAAACGCACAGCAGGCAGGCAAACGGGGCGAAGGCGCGCATGACTCGCATGCTAGCGCCTGCGCATGAGGCTCAGGCGAACCGCAGGCGAACGTCCGCGGATTTCAGATAGTCGGCTTCCTGCTCCAGGTCGGCCTGGGTCAGCGGATGCTGCACCAGCCACTGCTTGGGAAACTGCAGCTCCAGGGTCTTGCGACCGCCGCCGAGCTCGAGCTTGGCCGGAATCTCCAGGCCCGGCGTGCGGCTGCGATGCAGCAGCGCGGCCAGGCGTAGCAGCACCGCCAGCTTGCGGATCAGATCGGCCTGCGGCGCGGCGAAGTCGGCCAGCACACCGTCGTTGAACTTGCTGCGATGCAGGCGCACGAGCGTGGCCAGGCGCTTCTGGTCGGTCTGCGAAAAGCCGCGCAGGTCGGCGTGGCGCAGGATGTATTCGCCATGCTTCTGGTACGAGGAATGGGCGATGACCAGGCCGATTTCGTGCAGCTCGGCCGCCCAGCGCAGCAGCATGGCGGAAGACTTGGGCTCGATCTGCCAGTCGGCGCCGACCTGGTCGAGCAGCTTGAGCGCGGTGGCGGCGACGGCGCCGGCGTGCGCGGTGTCGACGCCGTAGCGCGTGGCCATGGTCTGCACCGCCTCGTCGCGCACGTCGTGGTCGGACAGGCGACCCAGCAGGTCGTAGACCAGGCCTTCGCGCAGGGCCCGCTCCGAGGTGCGCATGCGCTGCAGGTCCAGGGCGTCGAACACGCCCGCGACCACGGCCAGGCCGCCCGCGAACACCGGCCGGCGATCCTCGCGCAGCGCCGGGAAGTCGATGCGCGAGACGTGGCCGCGCGCGATCACCAGGTCGATGGTGCGCTCCAGGCCGTCGCGCGTGATCGCGTCGTCGGCCCAGCCCTGCTCGCGCATCACGCGCCAGACCCCGCGCATGGTGCCGCTGGCCCCGATGGCCAGGTCCCAGCCGTGGCGGCGGTAGCGATGCTCGAGGAACTCCAGCTCCAGCCGCGCCGCGAAGCGCGCCTGGCGAAAGCGCGCGCGCGTGATCTCGCCGTCGGCGAAGTAGCGCTGCTGATGCACCACGCAGCCCAGGCCCACCGACTCCATGAGCAGCGGCTCGGAGCCTCGTCCGATGATGAGCTCGGTGCTGCCGCCGCCGATGTCGACGACGAGCCGGCGCTCGTTCTCGGCGCCACCCATGCCGTGGACCACGCCGCCATAGACCAGGCGCGCTTCCTCGACGCCCGAGATGATTTCGATGGGATGGCCCAGCGCCTGCTCGGCGCGCTGCAGGAAGCCGCCGCTCTCGCCGAGCCGGCGCATGGTGTTGGTGCCCACCGCGCGCACGCGGCCCGAGGGCACGTTGGCCAGGCGCTGGCCGAAGCGCTGCAGGCAGTTCAGTGCCCGCGCCTCGACCTCACCCGAGAGCTTGTGGCGGTCGCCCGTGAGTCCGGCGGCCAGCCGCACGGGCTCGCGCAGGCGATCGATCAGGGTCAGCTCGCTGCCGCTGGCCCGTGCCACCATCATGTGAAAGCTGTTGGAACCCAGGTCCACCGCCGCGACGGTCTGGGCATCGACGGAGGCAGAAGGTGTCGCGGACGAAGGCATTGAGATTTAGTCGATAGTCGCAAAAATTATTAAAGCAAAAATCTCAGACTTCAGGCTCGATCCGTCTCGTGGTGACGACCATCGGGCCGGACGCTCCGTTGCGCCGAACGTCGAATTCACTATAGCAATGCAGGACGTCAACATCGCGACTGTCGCGTTTCGTTGACCGAGCCCGCTGAATCCCGGACAATTTCCAGGCTCAGCGCGCCGCAGCGGTCGCGCGGTTCGGGCTGATGGAGCGGCGGATTGCAAAGCCGTCTCAAAGACACCGTAATTCACCGTACACGTACGTCTTCTGGGAGTAGCCGGTATGAAATTCGCGCGTCAGGGCGTTTTTGCCCTCGCCGCTGTGATCAGCCTGCCCGCCGCCGCCGCGGGTGACCCCGCCGCCGGCCGTACCAAGGCCGACACCTGCGTAGGCTGTCATGGCATTCCGTACTACACGAACGCTTATCCGAACTACCGCGTGCCCAAGCTCGGCGGTCAGTCGGCCGAGTACATCGTCACCGCACTGAAGGCCTATCGCTCGGGCGAGCGTTCGCACACGACGATGCATGCCCAGGCCGGCAGCATGACCGACCAGGACATGGAAGACATCGCCGCGTTCCTCGCCACCGCGCCGCGTCACCCGACCGGCAAGTGAGCGGGAGCGACCCATGCGCACGTTCGACAAAGGTCTGCTTGTGAACAAAACCCTGCTTTGCCTGGCGCTGACGCTGGGCGTCTCCGCCCCGGTGCTGGCCGAAGAAGCGGCCCACGAACAGCCGGCCTCGCAGGTCGATCAGCTGTTGCCGATCTGCCAGTCCTGCCACGGTGACAAAGGCGCCAAGCCGATGATGCCGAGCTATCCGGTGCTCGCCGGCCAGTACGCCAACTACCTCGAGCACGCGCTCAAGGACTACCGCTCGGGTGCCCGCAACAACCCGATCATGAAGGCGCAGGTGGCCACGGTCTCCGACGCCGACATCAAGGCGCTGGCGCAGTACTTCGCGCAGCAGGAGAGCCCGCTCTACACCTTCACGCTGCCCACGGGTGGCGCGGCGCCGGCTCCGGCCGCCAAGTAGCCCGCAGGGCTGCAAACGAAAAGGCCGGCGATGCCGGCCTTTTTGCTGCGCGCGGATCCGTCGCCTATCGCGGCTGGATCGCGCTCAGGTGCTTGGCGACCGTCCACCAGGCGCCGAGCCAGCCCAGCACCACGCCGCCGGCGACGATGCCCAGCACCGTCGAGGTGGTGGGTCCGCTGATGCGGAAGCTGCTGCCGTAGAGCGCGGCCAGTTCCTGTGCCGGACGGTCGATGACGAACAGGCCCAGCGTCAGCAGCAGCAGGGCGAACCAGCCGCCGAGCAGGCCCAGCCAGCAGCCACCGTACAGGAAGGGCCGGCGCACGAAGCTGTCGGGCGCGCCGATCAGCTTCATGACCTCGATCTCTTCGCGGCGCGCTTCCACGTCCAGTCGCAGCGTGTTGCCGACAATGACCAGTACGGCGACGCTCAGCAGCGCGCCCACGAGCAGGCCGACGCGCTGCAGGATGCGCAGGATGGCGTCGAGCCGTTCCAGCCAGTGCTGGTCGAGCTGCGCCAGCTCCACTTCGGGCAGCGCGCTGAGCATGCCGCTCAGTTCGGCCATCTGCGCGGCATTGCGGCCCGGCAGCGGGGTGACGACGATGACGGCCGGCAGCGGGTTGGCGTCGAGCAGGTCCAGCGCCTCGCCGAAGCCCGAGAACTCGCGGAACTCGGCCGCCGACTGCTCGCGCGACAGGTACTGCGTGGATTTCACCGAACCGTACTTGGACAGCTCCGTGGCCAGGTCGCGGCCGCGCGCCTCGTCGACCGTGCCCTTGAGGAACAGCGACATCTGCACCGAGCCCTGCCAGCTGTAGCTCAGGCGCTGGAAGTTGTTCACCGCCAGCTGCAGGCTGGCCGGCAGTGCCAGCGCGATGCCGATGACGGCGGCCGTGAACAGGGCATTGCCGGGCGCGTTGACGAGCTTGCCCAGCGAAAAGAAGAACACCCGCGCATGGTCCTGCGTCAGGCGCGTGAGAAAGCCCGGCTTGGCTTCGGCCTGGTCGGTCGCGCGGGCCATCAGTGCGCCTCCGCCAGGCTGACACGCGAGGCCGCCACGGGGCGCTTGTCGGTGACGCGGCCGGCCTCCAGATGGATCACGCGCTTGCCCAGGCGCTCGACCAGGTCGATGGCGTGCGTGGCCACCAGCACGCTGACGCCGACGTCGTTGAAGCGCTCGAACAGTTTCATCACGTCCCAGGCCATTTCGGGGTCGAGGTTGCCGGTGGGTTCGTCGGCCAGCAGCAGCATGGGCTTGGTGACCACGGCGCGGGCGATGCCGACGCGCTGCTGCTCGCCGCCCGACAGCGTCAGCGGCATCGAGCGCTCGCGATGCAGCAGGCCCACGGTGTCGAGTGCCGCGCGCACCTTGCGTGCGATGTCCAGGTGGGCATGGCCGCGGATCACCAGCGGCAAGGCCACGTTGTCGAACACGCTGCGGTCGTAGAGCAGGTTGAAGTTCTGGAAGATCATGCCGACCTGGCGCCGGTAGGCGGCCACCTTGGCCGACTTCACGTGGGCCAGGTTGGTCCCCGCCACCACCACCTGGCCGCGATGCGCGCGCGCCAGCAGTGCGATCAGCCGCAGCAGCGTGGACTTGCCGGCGCCCGAGGCCCCGGTCAGGAAGGCCATCTCGCCGGCTTCGAGCTCGAAATTGACGTCGGACAGCACGTCGCCGGCGCCACCCGGATAGCGGTGACTGACCTGCGAAAACTGGATCAGCGTGTTGTTCATGAGACCCCCGTCCCTCCCCCGATCACGACCCCGATCCGATCAGCGACTCCACATAGACATCGGCGTCGAAGACTTCCAGGTCCTCGATCGCCTCGCCCAGGCCCACGTAGCGGATCGGCAGCGCCATGCGCCGCGCGATGGCCAGCAGGATGCCACCCTTGGCGGTGCCGTCGAGCTTGGTCACCGCGATGCCGGTGAGGCCGATGGCCTCGTGGAACTGGATGGCCTGGTTCAGCGCGTTCTGGCCGGTGGTGGCGTCAACCACCAGCAGCACCTCGTGCGGCGCATAGGCATCGTGCTTCTGGATCACGCGCTTGATCTTGCGCAGCTCGTCCATCAGGTGGCTTTGCGTGTGCAGGCGGCCGGCGGTGTCGGCGATCACCATGTCGAGGCCGCGCGCCTTGGCCGACTGCACGGCGTCGTAGATCACCGACGCCGAATCAGCGCCTTCGCCCTGCGACAGGATCGGCACGCCGCTGCGCTCGCTCCAGGTGGTGAGCTGCTGCACGGCGGCGGCACGGAAGGTGTCGCCGGCCGCCATCAGCACCGACAGGCCTTCGCCCTTGAAGCGCGAGGCCAGCTTGCCGATGGTGGTGGTCTTGCCGACGCCGTTCACGCCGACCACGAACAGGATGTACGGGCGGATGAAGGCCGGAATCTTCAGCGGCTTGGCGATGGGTTGCAGCAGCTCGAGCAGGGCCTTCTTGAGCTGCTCGCGCAGCTGCTTCTCGGTCTTGATGCGGCCGGCGCTGATCTCGCCCTGGATGCGCTCGACCAGCCAGCTCGTCGCCTCCAGGCCGGCATCGGCCATCAGCAGGCGGGTTTCCAGTTCCTCGACCGCGTCATCGCGCAGCTTTTCGCCCGCGAACAGCGTGGAGATGTCCTTCGTCAGCCAGCTGTCGCCACCCAGGCTCTTGTTGAGGCTCGTGCGGAACTTGGAAAGCAGATCGGCCATGCGGCGTGCAGGTCAGGGGCGGGGCGGCGGTGAGGGCGGCGCCGTCGGCAGCGGGACGGGCACCGGCCGGGGGCGGGTGCCGTCGAGGCCGTCGGCATACGGTGCAGTGTAAAGGTTCAGCGGCTTGCCGATCAGCCACAGCGTGCCCGTGAGCGAGCCGTTGTCGACCGATACCCGGCGCTGGGCATACGGCGGCGGGGCGCTGAAGTCGACCAGCGCATGAGCCTCGGTGACCGGATAGCGCAGCAGCCGGTAGAAGGTGCGCGCGTGCTGGGTCGACAGCCGGCCGAGCCAGATCGGCTCGCCGTCGGGCAGCTGCCAGCCCGATGGCCACAGGCGGATCACGTTCTGGTCCTCGTCACCGCGCGGCAGGCGCAGCGCCAGCTGCTGATGATTGCCCGCATGTACCTGCGGCAGCACCGGCAGCAGGCCGATCGGGCTCGAAGTGGTGAGCCAGCGCAGCAGGTTGCCGGCCGACAGCATCGGCAGCGTGTCCCAGCCGTCGCCGCGCAGGGCCTGCTCGATGTCGCTGAGGCGGCCGGCCCACTGCAGGTCGAAGGCATCGCCGCTGCGGCCGCGCAGGTCGATGCGCTGCAGCGGCAGGCGCGCATAGCCGCCGGCCCACCACTGCCCGGCTTCGACGACGTGGACGTGGTCGGCGGCGTTCGGGCGCTCGGGCAGCATGGCGCCGGCGCTCCAGCGCAGCAGCGCGCTGGCCACGAACACGCTCATGACCGGCAGCACGAAGCTGCGGATGAACAGGCGCTCCGGACGATGACGCCGGTAGCCGATGCCCAGCGCGCCGATCCACAGCAGCGTCACCACCAGCGACAGCAGCGTCAGGCTGAACCATTCCACGCCCAGGTACAGGCGCGCGAGCAGGATCAGCGTCACCAGCAGCGTGCTGGCCACGTAAACCAGCCGGCGCACGCGCGGCGGCCGGTAGGTGGCCAGCAGCACGGCGGCGAAACCGTAGATGACGATGATCATGACCAGATCGCGCGGCAGCGCCACGGTGCCGAAGCCGTGGTAGTAGGCCGCCGGTGCCGGACGGATCGGCACCGCGTGCAGGCCGATGGAGATCAGCGCACCGAAGCCCACGGCGGCGATCCAGTGCGCCGCCGCGCGGGGCCGGCGCCGACCCAGCAGCACGCCCAGCATCGCCAGCGCGGTCGGGCCGTAGACCCAGGGACTGCCGAGCTGGGCCAGCGAATAGGCCAGCTGGTTGCCCCAGGGTGTCTGCAGGTCGTGCAGGGTCTGGTAGATCAGCGCGTCGAGCGGCGAGGGATAGGGATGCGCACCGACCTCGGCCAGCGCGAACAGCCACAGGCCGCCGAAGATCACCAGCGTCAGCGCCACCAGCGCCAGCGCCGGGGTTTCGGGCTGGTCGGGATCGGCCAGCGCGGCGCCGAAGCGGCCCAGGTGGCGATGGCGGCGGCTCCAGTCCAGCACCGGGCCCAGCCAGCGCTCGGACTGACGCTGCAGGCCAGCCATGACCAATGGCACCAGCCAGATGCCCAGCAGGCCCAACGCAAAGATCAGCACC
>JALRLM010000453.1 GCA_023254435.1 Hydrocarboniphaga sp. | reverse complement strand
TTCTTCATTCTTAGCGGCTTCGTCATCGCGCATGCTTATCAGCACATGCTGCGGCAAGGGCGAATCGCAGATTTCACCGCCATGCGCCTCATTCGCCTGTGGCCCCTGTACGCACTCGGCACGCTGCTCGCAGCAGGCTACTGGTCGCTCAGAGCCCTCCTGCAGCCGTCGGCCCATCTTCAGTTGGCCGAACTGGCGGCCCAGCTGCCTTGGTCCCTGCTATTCCTGCCGGGATCGTGGCTTCACGATTCCAACGGCCTCTATCCCCTGGTGGGGCCAGCCTGGTCGCTGATCCTCGAGCTGATCGTCAACCTGCTGTTCGGCCTGAGCTTCAGATTCTGGACTACCCGACGTGTCGCCTGGGCCGCTGCCGCCTTCGGCGCCTGGAACGTCTTGACTGCCGTGCATTTCGGCAATCTCGATGCCGGCATGACCCCAAGCACCTTGTGGGGCGGACTGTCCCGCGTCAGTTTCTCGTTCTTCGCAGGGGTATTGATCTATCGGCTCTACGAATCAGGTGCTCGGCCCGTGGTGCCGGACACGGCCCGATGGGCTCTACCGGCACTGGTGATTCTGATGTTCGCCATCGATGCCGAAGGGCCGTTTCGCGTCGCTTATGATCTGGTGCTGGCGACGCTGGCTTTTCCCTGCTGATCCTGCTCGGAGCCAATGTGCAGGCCGATCGGGGCATACAGCGTCTGCATCATCATCTCGGCCATGCATCCTACGCCGTCTACATCCTGCACATCCCGCTGGTTCAACTGATCGTCGGGATGAATGTGGTGATTCTGAAGATCGATCCAGTCGCGACACGTCCATTCAGTGGCTTGCTGCTGGCTGCCGTGATCCTGCTGCTGTCCAGCACCATCACCCGCTACTTCGATGAGCCCGTACGACGTTATCTGGTCGAGCGATATCGCTCGCGACACCGATTGGCCGTCCAGGAGGAAGGAGCATCGGGCCTGGACAGAGGCCCTCGCTGAATCGCGCCTATAAGCCGCGGGTCGCCAGATCCGGCAGCACGCATCGGCATGCTACCGATCGGCGCGAGTTCTCATGCAAGGGTGGTCAGAGCCACGCGCAGAATGGCGCGCACCTTCTGCATGCCCGCCTCCACCGACTGCTCGATCTCGTCGTGGATGCCGCCGCTGCCGATGCCCGCGCCCCAGTTCACCGACACCGCCAGGCAGGCGTAGTCGAGGCCCAGCTCGCGCGCCAGCGGCGCTTCGGGAAAACTGGTCATGCCGACCAGATCGCAGCCGTCCTGCTTGAGCCGGCGGATCTCGGCCGGCGTCTCCAGGCGCGGGCCCTGCGTGATGCCCATGACGCCGCCGTCGGTGATCTCGACATCGGCCGAACGCGCCGCATCGAGCAGCACGCCGCGCAGCGAGGCGCTGTAGGGCTCGCCCATCTCGACGTGATGCAGCGACCATAGGTCGCTGCCGTCGGAATAGGTCTGCTCGCGACCGTAGGTGTAGTCGACGGCATCGTGCGGCACGCCGACCTGCGCCGGGCCGTAGCCCTGCGTGATGCCGCCCACGGCCGCGATGGCGATGATCTTCTCGATGCCGGCCTGCTTGAGCGCCCAGATGTTCGCGCGATAGTTGATGCGATGCGGCGGAATCTTGTGACCGTCGCCGTGGCGCGCCAGGAAGCAGGCGCGCAGGCCATCGATATGGCCGAACAGCAGCGGCGCCGACGGTGCGCCATACGGCGTCTCGACCGCTTCGCTGTGTTCGAGCGTGAAGCCGGGCCAGCGATTCATGCCGGTACCGCCGATCACCGCAATCCTGGAACGTGTTTCGCTCATGCTGCTCATCGTGCTGATAGAAAGTTAAAGGCCTTTGACGGCGTAGATGCCCGGCAACTGGCGCCAGTATTCCTTGTAGTCCATGCCGCAGCCGAAGACGTAGCGGTCTTCCACCTGCAGGCCGACGAACTCCGCCTGCGCGCCGGGCGCACGGCGATCGTGAATCTTCTCGCACAGCGTCGCCACCGCCAGCGACGCGGGCTCGAATTCGAGCAGCGCCTTGCGGATGGCCACCAGCGTGTAGCCCTCGTCGAGAATGTCGTCGATCACGAGCACATGACGCCCAGCGATGCCGATGGCTTCGGGCTGGCGCTTCCAGTACAGGCCGCCACCGCTGGTGGCGCCGCGATAGCGCGTGGCATGCAGGTAGTCCTGCTCGAAACCGAAGGTGAGGCGCTTGACGATTTCCGCCGTCGGAATCAGGCCGCCGTTCATGACCGTGAGCACGAGCGGATTGAGCTCGGCATAGCGCGCGGTGATGTCCTTGGCCAGGCGGTCGTAGGCCGACTGCACGGCGGCGGCGGAGTGCAGGCAATCGGCATCGCGCAGCACCGCACGCGCATCGGCCAGACGCGCGGCTTCGTTGATCTTGGTCTCGCTCATGCGTTCACGTCCTTGCGATAGAGCCGGGCCAGGCGCTGCGAGCTGCTGGGCCGCGGTTTGATGTCCTTGAGTGCGTCCAGCAGCGCGGCGCAGCCGGGCCTGTCGTTGCAGACCGGCAGCATGTCGCAGCCGGCGGCCAGCGCGAGGCGCGCGCGATCTTCGAGTCCGCCGACCACGGCCGCGCCGTTCATCGACAGGTCGTCGCAGAACACCGCGCCGCGAAAACCCAGCTTGCGGCGCAGCAGGTTCATGATCCACTTGCGCGACAGCGAGGCCGGCGTGACGTCGAACGCGCTGTAGCGCACGTGCGCCATCATGATCGATTCGATGCCGTCCTCGATGAGCTGTTTGAACGGCAGCAGGTCGAGCGTGGCCAGATCCTGCAGCGGGCGGCGGTCGATGGGCAGTTCCAGATGCGAGTCGGCGACAACGTTGCCGTGCCCCGGAAAATGCTTGCCCGTGGCGGCGATGCCGGCGCTGTTGAGGCCCGCGCGCACCGCACGTGCGAGCTCGATGACGATCTCCGCATCACCCGAAAATGCACGGTCGCCGATGATCTGGCTCATGCCGGTATCGACG